>NZ_JAUMIO010000036.1:0-38794 GCF_032905925.1 Pectobacterium sp. HCp5_1 | reverse complement strand
GGGTCTGTTTGCTCACAAAACGGGCATTTTACCTCAACCGTTGCCATCAGGCTCTTCTTCTAAATATTTAGGAAAACAGATGAACATTCTACCTGACGATCACCGAGTTGAATACGTGACCAAGTTTTTACTATCGGTGGAAATAATTCGGCCAAAAATAACATAAGGCTATGCGGGGAGTTTATTCCATGGGAAAAAATGAGGTTATTCAGTCAATCATTAAACTGGTTGGCGGAAACGAAAACATTAATAAAGCCTGGCACTGCATGACGCGGCTTCGGTTTGATTTAATTGATGAAAGTAAAGTGCAAACCGAGGCGATCAAAAATCTACCCGGTATATTAGGTGCGCAACACCAGAGTGAACAGTTTCAGATTATTATCGGGCCACAGGTCAATGAATATTACGAACTGCTGAACGCCCAGCTTTCGCCTACAACGACATCGCAGCCGGACGTGCAGAAGCAGAAGAAGGGGCTGATTTCGCTGTTCATGGATACCGTTTCCGGCGTATTTGGTCCGATCGTCCCTGCCATCGCAGGTGCCGGGATGATCAAAGGGCTGCTGGCAGGGCTGATCGCCTTAAAAGTGGTCTCTGCCAAAACCGATACCGTGATCGTCCTCGACTTGATCGCCAGTGGTGTGTTCTATTTCTTACCTTTCTTCCTCGCCATCTCCGCAGCCAGGATATTTAAAACAAGCGAATATCTGGCAGCGGCTGTTGCAGCCTGCCTGATGTACCCGTCGTTGATAGAAGCGGCGAAGGCACTAGCCAGCAATAGCCCTAATGCAGTCAGCGCCTTTTACTTCATCGGTGTGCTACCCATTCCGGTGTTCAACTATGCCGCCAGCGTCATCCCGGTGATTTTCTCCGTGCTGGCACTGAGCTACATCCATCGTTGGGTCGACCGCATCATGCCTTCGGTGCTGAAAACCGTGTTTACCCCAACGCTGACGCTGTTTATCGCCGCATTGGTGTCGCTCACCGTTATCGGGCCATTCGGGATCTACCTCGGTAAACTGCTGGCACTGTTTATTCAGAGCCTGTTCGATGTGTCGTCTATTTTTGCTGGTTTCGTGGTCGGTGCGATTCGGCCTGTCGCGATTCTGACTGGCATGCATCACGCGATGACGCCCATTGCGCTGCAAAATTTCAGCAATCAGGGCTTTGATATGCTGATGCCAATGATGTGTATGGCTAACATGGCGATTGCGGGTTCCACGTTTGCCATCTACTTCCATGCCAAAACCCGTCAGGACAAATCTGTCGTGCTGTCTGCCGGGGTTTCCGCGCTGCTCGGTATTACCGAACCTGCACTCTTCGGCGTACTGACCAAGTATAAAAAAGCGTTTATCTCCGCAACGATTGCCAGCTCCATCGCCTCGGCCTTTATCGCGTACTTCGGTGTCCGGCTGTATGGCTACATCTTGTCGAGTATTTTCAGCCTGCCAGCCTATATCGGCCCGTACTTTAGCTACGCGGTATCCGGCATGGCCATCGCCATCGTGCTTTCTTTCACGCTGACTTATATTCTGGTCGTCAGAGCGTCCAAACAGGCGTAACCGCTCTCGCGGGGCCTTTGCGCCCCGCCATCCCCCCTCCGCGATACTCTAAATAATTCGAGTTTCAGGACAAAACGTTAGCGTTTTGAACAACGCAAAGCGTTGGCCCGCAGGGTGAGGCTCATTTATGCGCCTCGTAACGCGGCAAGCGAAGGAATCCCGATGAACTTACTCAGGTAAGTGATTCGGGTGACTGACAAATCTGCCAGAGGCAGGTTTGAACGCTGCTTGCAGCGGCCCCAACGGGGTGAGACACACGCTAGTGTGTCGAGTAACGTAGCCAACGCACATGCAACTTGAAGTATGACGAGTATATTAGTTAGCCTAATATCCGCGCCTCTGTAATTAAATTTCACAAATTGCCAAGCCCGCCTCAATGCAAGTACAAAGAATAAGGAGAAGAAAGAATCGTCAATTGACGAATCCGCCTTATCGTGGCTAGATGGAGGCAGTGCGTCAAAATATGTCAAGTGAAATAAACTTACAAAAATGGTAGGGATGGTCAGGGTAACTATGAACGAACAATATTCCGCAATGCGCAGTAACGTCAGTATGCTCGGCAAGCTTCTCGGCGATACCATCAAGGAAGCGCTGGGTGAAAACATCCTTGATAAAGTCGAAACAATCCGCAAGCTGTCAAAGTCTTCCCGCGCAGGTAATGAAAAACATCGTCAGGAGCTGCTGACCACGCTGCAAAACCTGTCTAACGATGAACTGTTGCCCGTTGCTCGTGCATTCAGCCAGTTCCTTAACCTGACCAATACCGCCGAGCAATACCATACGATTTCACCGCACGGTGAAGCGGCGAGTAACCCGGCACTGCTTTCCAACGCCTTTGAGCGTCTGAAGGAAAGCAAAAATCTGACCGAACGCGATATCCGTGACGCCGTGGAGTCCTTGTCGATCGAGCTGGTGCTGACCGCGCACCCGACCGAAATTACCCGCCGGACGCTGATCCACAAACTGGTGGAAGTGAATACCTGCCTCAAGCAGCTCGACCATAACGATCTGGCTGATTATGAGCGTAATCAGATCATGCGCCGCCTGCGCCAGCTGATCGCGCAGTCCTGGCATACCGATGAAATCCGTAAAATTCGTCCTACCCCGGTAGATGAAGCCAAGTGGGGCTTTGCAGTGGTGGAAAACAGCCTGTGGGAAGGCGTGCCGGCGTTTTTACGCGAGCTGGATGAACAGCTGGAACAGGCTTTTGGCTACCGTCTGCCCGTTGATGCGGTTCCAGTGCGCTTTACGTCCTGGATGGGCGGCGACCGTGACGGTAACCCGAACGTCACGGCGGAAGTCACTCGCCATGTGCTGTTACTCAGCCGTTGGAAAGCGGCTGATCTGTTCCTGCGTGATATTCAGGTGCTGGTTTCCGAACTGTCGATGTCCGAATGTACGCCGGAACTGCTGGAGCTGGCCGGCGGCAGCGAGGTACAGGAACCGTACCGCGCCATCATGAAGTCACTGCGTTCACAGTTGAGCAGTACGCTGAGCTATCTGGAAGCCCGTCTGACGGGTGAGGAGCGTCTGCCTCCTAAAGACCTGCTGGTTACCAACGAACAGCTTTGGGAACCGCTCCACGCCTGCTACCAGTCGCTGAAAACCTGCGGCATGGGCATCATCGCCGATGGTCGCCTGCTGGACACGCTGCGTCGCGTGCGCTGCTTCGGTGTGCCTTTGGTACGCATCGATGTCCGTCAGGAAAGTACCCGCCACACCGAAGCGCTGGCCGAAATTACCCGCTATCTGGGCCTCGGCGACTACGAAAGCTGGTCAGAGTCCGATAAGCAAGCCTTCCTGATCCGTGAACTGAGCTCCAAGCGCCCGCTCCTGCCGCGCTACTGGGAGCCGAGTGCAGATACCAAAGAAGTGCTGGATACCTGTCGTGTCATCGCCAAAGCACCAATCGGTTCAGTCGCAGCCTATGTCATTTCAATGGCACGCACGCCTTCCGACGTGCTGGCCGTTCACCTGCTGCTCAAAGAAGCGGGCTGCCCGTTTGCCTTGCCGGTCGCACCGCTGTTTGAAACGCTGGACGACCTGAACAACGCCGATGATGTCATGAAGCAGTTGCTGAGCATCGACTGGTATCGCGGCTTTATCCAAGGCAAGCAGATGGTCATGATCGGCTATTCCGACTCCGCAAAAGACGCGGGCGTGATGGCCGCGTCCTGGGCGCAATATCGTGCACAGGACGCGCTGATCAAAACCTGTGAGAAAGCGGGTATCGCACTAACGCTGTTCCACGGACGCGGCGGTTCCATCGGTCGCGGTGGCGCACCGGCTCATGCTGCGCTGTTGTCACAACCGCCAGGTAGCCTGAAAGGTGGGCTGCGCGTGACGGAACAAGGCGAGATGATCCGCTTTAAATACGGCCTGCCGGAAGTCACCATCAGCAGTCTGGCGCTGTATACCGGTGCAATTCTGGAAGCAAACCTGCTGCCGCCGCCGGAACCAAAACAGGAATGGCACGAGGTGATGGATGAGTTGTCCCGCGTGTCCTGCGATATGTACCGTGGCTACGTGCGTGAGAACCCGGATTTCGTCCCTTACTTCCGCGCTGCTACGCCGGAGCTGGAGCTGGGTAAACTGCCGCTGGGTTCACGTCCGGCCAAGCGTCGTCCGAACGGCGGTGTAGAAAGCCTGCGTGCTATCCCGTGGATTTTCGCCTGGACGCAGAACCGTCTGATGCTGCCAGCGTGGCTGGGTGCAGGTGCCGCGTTGCAGAAAGTGGTGGATGACGGTAAGCAGGAACAGCTGGAAGCCATGTGTCGCGACTGGCCGTTCTTCTCGACGCGTATCGGTATGCTGGAGATGGTGTTCGCCAAAGCCGACCTGTGGCTGGCGGAGTATTACGATCAGCGTCTGGTAGAAGAGAAGCTGTGGCCGTTAGGGAAACAGCTGCGCGATCAGTTGGCCGCCGATATCAACGTCGTGCTGGCGATCTCCAACGACGATCACCTGATGGCGGATCTGCCGTGGATCGCCGAGTCGATCGCCTTGCGTAACGTCTATACCGATCCTCTGAACGTGTTGCAGGCCGAGTTGCTGCATCGTTCACGTCAGCAGGAAAAACCAGATGCCGACCTGGAACTGGCGCTGATGGTGACGATCGCCGGTGTCGCGGCGGGTATGCGTAATACGGGTTAATTGCGCATCCAGCAAAAAACTACACGACAAAACAAAGGCCGGTCAGTTGACCGGCCTTTGTTGCTGAAAAAATCAGTCGCGCGGTGATAATGGATAGATCGTAAAGACGCTGTGAATACGTCCATGTACGCTCGACTTGCGCGAATATGAATCTCATCTCTGAGATTCACCCTTTCAGGGCCGTCGCTAGCGACGTTCAAAAACGTTCTCAACGTTTTTGTCCATGGCGCAAACGCTTTACTCTTCTATTCCATTACCACCGTTTCTGTTCTGCGAAGAGATTTGCCGAATAAGATGAAGAAAACTTTACGCCAAGTATTTATCCTGCAAATAGTTCCGCGCGCGATTATCCAGACCGTATTCCGCCTCAAGCCAGCTATCGATTGAGCCATGCCGTTCGTAGATAGCCTGCAACGCCGTCACGATGAACTCTTCCTGCACCGACAACACATAAGAGAACTGTCCCAGCGCTTTCTCATTCAGCGTTGCCGACAGATGTGTCAGTAGCTGCTGGCGGAATGGCGTCAGTGTCGTCTCGGTGAGCAAGTAATCTTCCATCACCGTCTGCTCATCTGCCCCCAGCGCAAACATCACCAGCGCCGAACCGATACCGGTGCGATCTTTACCGACAGCGCAGTGCTGTACCAGCCCGCCCTCATCCGGCCGCAATAGCAGCGATACCAGTTGTTTATAGGCCGAATTATTGAAAGGCAGACGGCGGTAAAGCTCCAACATGAATGCGCGGGAATCAAACGCCGCCAGTACATCGGATCCCAATGAATCCAGATTAGCCGTCACTTCATGGCGCAATGGATTGGCTGGGTAAGCGTGGTAGTTGGCCCCCGTCCACAAGACGTCGGGCTTCTGCGCAATTTCATCGGCATCCCGATAATCCACCACGTGAGAAATCGGCACGCCAGCAAGGTGTTCGCAGTCAGCCTGACTCAGCAGATCGAGCGAGCCGGAGCGAAAAAGTTTACCGTGTCGGATAAGCCGCCCATCAGCAGCGCGGTTGCCGCCTAAATCGCGGAAATTGATTCCGCCGTCCAGCGGTAATAAAGAGGGATGAAGCAACGTTGGTTCGGTCATACATCTCCTTGCGAGGTTGAAAGGCGAGCAAGGCAACTTGAGCTATTTAGTGTATACCCTAAATAATTCAAGTTGCAGGAAGGCGGCAAGAGAAGGAATCCCGATGAGCTTACTCAAGTAAGTGATTCGGGTGAGCGAACGCAGCCAACGCACATGCAGCTTGAAGAATGACGGGTATATCAGGATACGGGCTGGCATCGACGATGACCAGCCCAAAATACCATCAATTTTTGTGCTTATTCAGCGGCTAACAAACGACGAGTCGCGTCCAGCAACACCTTGATGACGGTGGTTTCGGCCAGCTTCATGGTCGCCGCATCCGGGATTTCCTGCTGGGTACGGTTCACGATCACGCCCGCGATCATGCCCGCTTTCAGCCCCTGACTGGCGCACATCGTCAACAGCGTGGCGGATTCCATTTCATAGTTCAGCACGCCCATGCTCTGCCACTCTTCCATCGAACCTCGGAAGCGACGGACAACGCGTCCAGAGAAGGTGTCATAGCGTTCCTGACCGGGATAGAACGTATCGGAAGACGCGGTGATGCCCACGTGCAACGCCGCCCCCGACGCCTTCGCCGCTTCCACCAGCGCGGTGGTACAGCCGAAATCAGCCACGGCCGGGAATTCCATTGGCGCGAAGTGCAGGCTGGCCCCGTCAAGGCGAACGGCTGCCGTGGTTACTAGCACATCCCCGACATTGATACCGGACTGAATCGCCCCCGTCGTACCGACGCGCAGGAAAGTACGGATGCCGAGCTGCGCCAATTCTTCTACCGCGATTGACGTTGACGGGCCGCCGATACCGGTCGAGCAAACAATCACTGCCTTGCCGTCCAGCTCCGCACGCCAGGACGTAAATTCACGGTGTGATGCCAGATGTACCGGGTTATCCATCAGGCGAGCAATTTTTTCAACACGCTCAGGATCGCCGGGGACGATAGCCAGCGTCGCGCCCTGTAAATCGTTCTTGACCAGACCAAGATGGAACACATCAGATGTAGACATAACTGCCTCCCGGGCAATCAATTGGGTATTCAGAGAAATCGCGCCGGACGCTTCATCTATGCTGCCTTTCGCAGCCAGTCAGCGTCCGTTCAATAAAAAGACTCTAGCGCATCATGACGTTTTTTTAAGTGACGAGAGTCACCGATGAAAAAGAAACAAACATCAACATACATAAAAAATTTGATACAAATCACTATTTATTGGGTAGGGAATTCATTTTTGCCGATTAATTGTCTTCTAGTGTAGATTCTTTAACCTTATTAGTTACGACAACGAACCAAACTCAATACTCTCTGGTTCAATCATTTCCAGAAAGGCATCACATAGAACTTCCCCTTGCCAGGACGCACAAATGGCTTCTGCGCACTGCTGATTGTCGGCAAAGGCAAGATCGATAAAAATGCCGTTATCCAGACTGACTAAATGCTGGCTTTTCCAACCCGGCTGAAGTGAAAGGTGACGTTCTACCATCTGATTATACGCCTGGCGCATGTCACTCTCCTGAATACCCTGCTTGAGACGAAATCGCCCTATTTCGATACCGCCTCTGCTTGTGACTGACGGTGCGTCCGCCATTTGAACGGTGTAGTGCCCCATGCTATGCAGCCCGTTGACAGAAGCTCTGAAACAGGAAAATTCAGGCTGGCTTTCAACCGCTTTTGCCGCAGCCCGTGCAGCGTCAAGACTATGCCACACCACAAGATCGACACGCTCGGCGGAGAGATCGATGCCTGAAAATGCGATCCAGTCGATAAACCCAGGGAAATGCTTTAGCAGACGTTGTGCTGATACGCGCGCTGAGTCGGCCTCTTGCTGAGTTTTCACGGTATAAGTGACGATTTCGTAACATGGGGTAGCCATTATGAACTCCGTTATCATGATGATATGAAGCCTGAATCGTATTACACCACCCTGACAGAACTTGTCAGGGTGGTGTAATCTCTTCTCATGAAAACTATTCGGCTATTCTCTCTACTCGACCATCTTCGCGGCCGCGTGCACCCGGTATCAGCGGAAATATTAGCCCAAGCGTTGAATGTATCAGTCAGAACGATCTACAGGGATATGGCGGCGCTACAAAGCATCGGCGCCCCAATTCGCGGTGAATCGGGGCTCGGTTACATACTTGAAAAAGACTACTTCCTGCCCCCGCTGAATTTTGACCCAGATGAGCTGGACGCCATTATGCTGGGAATGCGGCTGGTAGCGGCTCGAGGCGATAACATGCTTTCCGCAGCAGCCAGCCGGGTTTCAGCAAAAATCAGCGCAGTGATTGATGTCAAAAAATCTGATAGTTATAAGTCGCTTCCTCTCAGAGCGGTTTCCCGACATACCGAGGAAAGTGAGAAAGCCATAAAGCACCTGGCCTTTATTCGCCTCGCTATTCGCAACAGGCTCCAACTACGCATTGCCTATGTTGATCTGCAAGGAAGAGAGAGCGATAGAATCGCTCGTCCTCTCGGGTTAACTCTGTTTGATGCTGTGTGGTTACTCACGATATGGTGTGAAACTCGCTCAGATTTTCGCAATCTAAGGGTCGATAACATCACTTCAATGGCAGAGACCGGCCTATACTTCAGACCAGAGAAAGGGAAACGCTTCGAAGACTATCTCAATACGCTGTAGGCAGAATACGGCTAACTACGATTCATCGATAACAGGAGTGCGCGTAATGAAGACTGATGAACAGACGACCTTCAAACATCTTCCTCAGGGGCTATCCCCGGCGGTAGAACCGCAGACCTCCTCCATCATTACGACGGATTCTGTCGGTATCATTGCCAGTGAAACCACTATTTCTTCTCAGGGTGAGCAGTTGCCTGCGTATATCGCCAGACCGGCGAACCATGACAAGCCGCTTCCTATCATCCTGGTGGTGCAGGAGATTTTCGGCGTTCATCAACACATTCAGGACGTTTGCCGCAGGCTGGCCAAACAAGGCTATATGGCTATTGCACCAGAACTGTATTTTCGTCAGGGCGACCCCAGCCACTATAGCGATATTCAGCGAATCCTGACCGAGCTGGTGTATAAGGTGCCTGATACGCAGGTGCTATCCGATCTCGATCACACGGCCAACTGGGCGATTAAACAGGGTGGGGACGCGAGTAAACTGGCGATAACGGGCTTCTGTTGGGGCGGACGTATCACCTGGCTCTACGCCGCACACAACCCGCAACTCAAGGCGGCCGTTGCCTGGTACGGCAAATTTACCGGCGAGAAAACGCTGAATAGCCCCAAACATCCGGTCGATATCGCAACAGAATTAGAAGCACCTGTGCTGGGGTTATACGGCGCGAAAGACGGGAGTATTCCGCTAGAACAAGTGGATATCATGCGGCAGGCGCTGCGTGCGGCCAACGCGGAAGCTGACATCATCGTCTACCCCGATGCCGGGCATGCTTTCCATGCCGATTACCGCCCCAGCTATCATGAAGAGTCCGCACGCGACGGCTGGCAGCGTATGCTGGCGTGGTTCCAGAAAAACGGCGTGGCGTAACACCTTCACTCGTTTTGCCTCTTATTCCACGATCTAAAACGCCACCGCATAACGGTGGCGTTGGTGTTTACCTGTTGATGATTTTACAGAGACAGACAGCCTTAGAACGTCGTCCAGTCGCCGTCATTGCCCTTACTTTTCGCCGTCGCTGGCGCTAAAGACAGCGTTGGCGTACGCGTTGGTGCCGATGCATAAGACGCGGTTTTGCCGCTGCCGTATGACTGCAACTTAAACGCGCTTACCGCTTCCGCGAGTACAGAGGCCTGTGATTGCAGAGACAGCGCCGCAGAAGCCGACTCTTCAACCAGAGCCGCATTCTGCTGGGTCGTGGTATCAATCTGTCCCACTGCCAGATTCATCTGGTTAATCCCGTCACTCTGTTCACGGCTGGCCTGCGAGATTTCGCTGATGATCTCATTCACATCCTGTACATAGCCCGTTAATCCGCTCATCGTTTCTTCAGCGGTATCCACCAGCGACATGCCCTCCTGAATTTTGCTTACAGAGTCGTCGATCAAATCCTTGATCTCGCGCGCGGCGGTCGCACTACGCTGTGCCAGAGAACGCACTTCCCCTGCCACCACGGCAAAACCACGCCCTTGCTCGCCCGCACGCGCCGCTTCAACCGCGGCGTTCAGTGCCAGAATATTGGTCTGGAACGCAATGCCGTCAATCACGCCAATGATTTCCGCCATACGCTGAGATGAATCGCGAATGCCGCGCATTTTCTGCGTTACAGAAACCATAACGTCGCCGCTTTGCTTCGCCGCACCAGAGGCTTTATTCGCAATATCTGTTGCCTGCTGGGTGTTTTCCGCCGTGTTCTTAATGGTAGACGTCAGCTGCTCCATCGATGCCGCCGTTTCTTCCAGCGAGCTGGCCTGCTCTTCGGTGCGCGATGACAAATCCTGATTACCTGCGGCGATTTGCGAGGCCGCCGTCGAGATCGTTTCTGCCCCGTCACGTACCTGCCCAACAATCGTGCTCAGGCTGGTGTTCATGTGATCCAACGATTGCAGCAGCAATCCGGTTTCATCTTTGCTGGTAACAGTGATACGTGAGGTCAGGTCGCCCTGTGCCACTCTGTCTGCGACTTGCAAAGCCTGCTGTATCGGTCGGGTGACGCTACGCGTAATTGACCAGGCAATCAGCGCACCAAATACGGCGCCCAGCGCTAAAATGAGCAATAGAATAATGCGGGTCTCGCTGTACACCTCAGCCATGGCTTCAACAGAGGTATCCATCGCATCATCTTGATAGTTAACTAATTGTCTTACCGCATCACGGTACTGACGTTGGACAACATTCAGGTTATTGTTGAATTCCTCAATCGCCGCTTCCCGATTACCCGCCACCACTTCACTGATAATTTTGTCACCGGATTTCAAAAATTCGGCACGGATCGCGCGGATAGCACGCAGCTGAGAGATTGAACGCTCTTCAACCGTCTGGCTGTCCAGCTTATCCAACAAGCGGCCAATCTCCTGGCGGAAGCCATTCACCCGATCGACGTTTTCCTTGATTTTATCCTCACCTGAAACCAGCATCAGCCGCTGATACGCCACCAGAATGCTGTTTACATTATCGATAAGGCTATTTGAATCAACCGTTTGTGGATAAACCTCTTTCACAATGCCTCTGGCACCATCCTGGAAACCAGATAGTTTGGACAGGGAAAAAATACTCACGACAAACAACATCAAAATCAGGACAGCAAACCCAGCCCCCAGTCGATAGCCGATACGCCAATTCGCTAAATTCATGTCTCACTCCTTTTAGATAATGCATAGCAATGTCAATTGCGCACATGTCGCAGATTGATGGAACCACAGGGCGGAGAATGGTTGGCGATCCGAAGGCGAACAGACCTTCTGACGCGCCAGAGATACCTTGAGATAGGCATTTTACGCACGCTCTCAGCATGAGAGGCGCTATCAAAAATCAAATAGTTTCCCTCGGGTGTTGAGGTGCAAAAGTGGAAATAAATCTAACAGTGCTACAAATACAACGGATAAGACCGCAGAGACGTTATTGAGGTGATAATAATGGTCTTCCCTCTCCGCACTCATGCAGACATGGCCGCTCCTGTGTTATCCATCTTATCGGCACACCACCCATGATCTTTATCATTTGATCGTTTAAATCATTCAAAAGTAAATAATAAATAGCCTATAACTATCAAATAGTGGATTTCGATCGGAAAAAACACATATTAATCTACGAGCCATTAACAGAAATAACGCCCCAATTACATAAAAGGATAGTCAGATATAGTTGATATTAAAAATAAAGAGATGGAAATATTTATTAGTAAAGGATAACAAACTGAATAAGCAGGGGAAAAAATGTATTTACGCTACGTAGCACATGAAAAGAATCAGGGAGGCTGTCGCCTCCCTGTGGGAATAGGTGCTACGTTACAACGCCGTCAAATGATGGCAGTCATTTACTCTTTGCTTGCCAGCGCCAAAGACAGCGTGGGTGTGCTCATCGACATCGGTGCATAAGACCCAGCGTTGCTACTGCCGTATGACTGTATTTTAAATGCACTCACCGCTTCCGCCAGAACGGAGGCCTGTGCTTGCAGAGACAGCGCCGCAGAGGCTGATTCTTCAACCAGAGCCGCATTCTGCTGGGTCGTGGTATCAATCTGTCCAATCGCCAGATTCATCTGGTTAATCCCGTCACTCTGTTCACGGCTGGCCTGAGAAATCTCGCTGATAATGCCGTGTACGTCCTTCACGTGGGCCGTTAACCCACCCATCGTTTCTTCAGCGGTATCAACCAGTTCCATGCCTTCACGAATTTTGCTTACGGAATCGTCGATCAAATCCTTGATCTCCCGCGCGGCGGTCGCACTGCGCTGTGCCAGAGAACGGACTTCCCCCGCCACCACCGCAAAACCACGTCCTTGCTCACCCGCACGCGCAGCTTCAACGGCGGCATTCAGCGCCAGAATGTTGGTCTGGAACGCAATGCCATCAATCACGCCGATGATTTCCGCCATACGCTGGGATGAATCACGAATGCCGCGCATTTTTTGCGTCACGGAAAGCATGACATCACCGCTTTGTTTCGCCGCACCGGTCGCCTTATTGGCAATCTCCGTCGCCTGCTGGGTGTTTTCCGCAGTGTTTTTAATGGTGGATGCTAGTTGCTCCATTGAGGCAGCGGTTTCTTCCAGCGAGCTGGCCTGCTCTTCAGTACGCGATGACAGATCCTGATTACCGGCCGTGATTTGTGACGCCGCTGTCGAGATCGTTTCCGCGCCATCACGCACCTGGCCGACAATCGTGCTTAGGCTGGTGTTCATGCGATCCAACGCTTGCAGCAGCAAGCCGGTTTCATCCTTGCTGGTCACCGTGATGCGTGAAGTCAGATCGCCCTGCGCCACTCTGTCTGCCACTTGCAAAGCCTGCTCTATTGGACGGGTTACACTGCGCGTGATCGCCCAGGCAATCAGCACCCCAAATACGGCACCCAGCGCCAAAATAAGCAGCAAAATCATGCGAGTGTTGCTGTATACCTCAGCCATGGTCTCGACAGAGTTATCCATCGCATTATTTTGGTAATTCACCAACTGCTTCACCGAGTCACGGTAATTGCGCTGAATGACGTTCAGGGTGTTATTGAATTCCGCGACGGCGACGTCGTTATTACCCGCCAGCGCATCACTGATAATTTTATCGCCAGACTTGATGAACTCGGCACGAAATCCGCGGACAACCCCCACTTGTTTACGGGCAAGCTCGCCTGACGCATTGTTTTCCAGATTGTCGAGAAGACGACTAATTTCCTTGCGGTACGCCATAATCCGATCGACATATCCCTGACGCTGTTCCTGACCGGATACCAGCATCATCTGCAAATAAGCGACAAAATGCCCATTCACGTTATCGATGAGGTCATTCGCATCTACCGTTTGCGGATAAACCTCTTTGACGATATCTCTGGCACCATCCTGAAAAGAGGACAGTTTAGACAAAGAAAAAATACTCACGGTAAATAACATCAGAATCAAGATGGCAAATCCGCCTCCTAATCGATAGCCAATTCGCCAATTCGCTAAACTCATGTCTCACTCCTTTTAGGTAATACATAATAATGACTGCGGCTCGTCTAATAACGCCGCAGAGTGGGGAATTATCGTTTTTCGGGAAAATAAATAGGCTTTATGGGTATATAAAAATACCCATAAATGAGTAATTGCAGGTGCACTTTCAACATAAATAAAACGTTAAAAAATACAAACAACCTCGCTCTATTGGTAAACCCAGAGCCGCCTCCATGCCGTCTACCTTATCGGCACAATATTCCCTAGCTTTATGACAGCGTCGATTAACTCCGCTGAAGAATAAATATATTGATAGCGGATAAATAATCCTTTTCGAGAAATAACCTACCAGTCGATGCAGAAAAACAAGGGGGATAGCGCGGCGATTTTATTAAAGGAAAGACAATATAGTTAATTTTCAGGAGGGAAGAAAATTTGCAGGGGAGAAATAATAAACAATCGAGATACGACGAAAAATAGCGCGTATTTTTATCTACTCGTTAGCTATAACAAATCAGGGAGGCTATCGCCTCCCTGATTGCATTAGCCATTAACTATTACTGGGTTTCACGCAGACGTTGTGCTGCCTGAACCATATTCGCCAGAGCCTGACGCGTTTCCGGCCAGCCACGAGTTTTCAGACCGCAGTCTGGGTTCACCCATAGACGTTCAGCGGGGATACGCTGCGCCGCTTTCTTCAGCAGGGCTTCCATCCATTCCACGCTCGGGACGTTCGGGGAGTGGATATCATAAACGCCCGGGCCGATTTCATTCGGGTACTCGAACTCTTCAAACGACTCCAGCAATTCCATATCGGAACGAGAGGTTTCAATCGTAATCACGTCGGCATCCAGCGCGGCGATAGAATCCATGATGTCGTTGAACTCGCAATAACACATGTGGGTATGGATTTGCGTATCATCTTTCGCCACCGCGGCGTTCAGACGGAAAGCATCCACTGCCCAAGCCAGATAAGCATCCCAATCAGAGCGGTGCAGCGGCAGGCCTTCACGCAGCGCTGGCTCGTCAATCTGGATGATACCAATGCCTGCAGCTTCCAAATCTGCTACTTCATCACGCAGCGCCAGTGCAATCTGCTTAGCGATGGTTTCCCGCGTGACGTCTTCACGCGGGAACGACCAGCACAGGATCGTCACCGGACCTGTCAGCATGCCTTTCATCGGCTTGTCGGTCAGAGACTGTGCGTATTTCGCCCACTCAACGGTGATCGCTTCTGGACGACTCACATCACCAATAATGACTGGCGGTTTCACACAGCGAGAACCGTAGCTCTGCACCCAACCGTTCTGGGTAAAGACGAACCCATCCAGATGCTCGCCGAAGTACTCCACCATGTCGTTACGCTCGGCTTCACCGTGCACCAGTACGTCCAGCCCCAGACGCTCTTGCTCAGCCACAGCCTGCTTGATGTGCTCGGAAATACCGGTGCGGTAGTTATTGCCATCCAGACGACCCTGTTTGAAATCCAGACGCAGGCCGCGAATTTCGGTGGTTTGCGGGAAAGAACCAATCGTCGTCGTCGGCCATGCTGGCAGATTAAAGCGCTCACGCTGGGCATCCGCACGAACCGAATACACGTTCTGACGCTGGCTGTCCTGTGCAGTAATCGCCGCCAGACGCTGGGCAACGGCGGCGTTATTCACACGCGTCGAGGTACGGCGAGCGCGAATCGGCGCGCTGTAGGCGTCCAGCGCCTGCCCGTTGCCGCTGTTCAGTGCCTGAGACAGCAGTGACAGCTCCGCGCATTTCTGGATGGCAAAGGCAAACCAGCTCTTCACTTCATCATCCAGACGCACTTCCACACTCAGATCGATAGGGCTATGCAGCAGTGAACATGAGCTGCCCAGCCACAGATCGCGCGTCCCCACCAGCGGTTGCAGACGCTCGAACCAGCTGCTCAGGTCAGCACGCCATACGTTACGACCGTTAATCACCCCCAGAGACAGGACCCAGTTAGCAGGCAGTTGGGCGCTCAGCGTCGCGGCATCATCCTTACCGTGAACCAGATCGATATGCAGCCCCTGAACCGGAAGCGTTTTGATCGTTTCCAGATTCTGGCTAACGCTATCGAAATAGGTCGTCAGCAGCAGTTTCACCTGACCCTGCAACGCATCGTAAGCCGGTTTAAACGCGGCCAGCCACGCTTGCGGCAGTTCCAGCACCAGTGCAGGTTCATCGATCTGCACCCACTCAATGCCGCGTTTCGCCAGCTCAGCCAGCACCTGCTGGTAAACGGGCAGAATGTCCTGCAGCAGCGACAGACGATCAAACTGCTCGCCTTTCACTTTGCCCAGCCATAGGTAGGTCACCGGGCCTAGCAGAACAGGCTTCACGTTATGGCCCAGCGCCAGAGCTTCATCGACTTCATCCAGCAGTTGTGTCCAGGTCAGCTTGAACTGCTGCCCTTTGGTGAATTCCGGCACCATGTAGTGATAGTTAGTGTTAAACCACTTGGTCATTTCTGCCGCAGCAGCAGGTTGACCGGTTGGCGCACGTCCGCGGCCAATACGGAACAGCGTATCCAGATCGACCGAGCCGTCTTTATTTTGATGGCGTGCAGGTACGTTACCCAGCAGCAGACTCGTGGTCAGCACATGGTCGTACCAGGCGAAATCACCCACTGGCAGCAGATCAACGCCAGCATCCTTCTGTTGTTGCCAATGACGCGCACGTAGCTCGCGGCCAACGGTCAGCAACTCCTCCTGTGTCGCGTTACCTGCCCAGTAGCTTTCCTGCGCTTTTTTCAGTTCACGGCGTAATCCAACGCGCGGAAAACCCAGTGTGTGATTCACAATCGCCATCGTTAATTCCTCATTTAGCCGTCCAGATGTTTACACATCCATAATCCGCAGGTAGTGTAGTAAGCACAAGCGCAATTTATTCACTGTCACTGTGAAGGACTCTCATGATCGAATTTAAACACCTGCGAACGCTGCAAGCACTGCGCAATACCGGATCGTTAGCCGCCGCTGCCTCTGCACTTCACCAAACTCAATCGGCGTTATCCCACCAGTTCAGCGATCTGGAGCAGCGCCTTGGGTTCAGGCTATTCGTGCGTAAAAGCCAGCCTCTGCGCTTTACGCCTCAGGGAGAAATTCTGTTGCAGCTCGCAGAGCAGGTGTTGCCGCAAATCCAGCAGGCGTTGCAGTCATGCCATGAGCCACACCAAACCACGCTACGTCTGGCCATCGAGTGCCATAGCTGTATTCAGTGGCTGACGCCTGCGCTAGACGAGTTCCATCAGCACTGGCCGCAGGTGGCGATGGACTTTAAATCAGGCGTGACGTTCGATCCTCAGCCAGCACTTCAACAAGGCGAGCTAGATCTGGTTATGACCTCCGACATCATGCCGCGCAGTGGCCTGCACTATTCACCTCTGTTTGATTTTGAAGTCAGGTTGGTGCTGGCTCCCGACCATCCGCTGGCAGGAAAAGAGAAAATTGAACCGGAGGATTTCACCGCCGAGACTCTGATGATTTATCCGGTACAGCGACAACGACTGGACGTCTGGCGTCACTTTTTGCAACCAGCAGGCATCAGTCCGACGCTGAAAAGCGTGGATAATACGCTGCTGCTGATTCAGATGGTCGCCGCCCGCATGGGCATCGCCGCGCTGCCGCACTGGGTGGTGGAAAGCTTCGAGCGTCAGGGGCTGATTGTGACTAAATCGCTGGGTGACGGGCTGTGGAGCCGGTTGTACGCCGCCGTCCGTGACGGAGAGCAGCGCCAACCGGTGATTGATGCGTTTATTCGTTCGGCGCGTCAGCACGCTTGTGAGCACTTACCGTTTGTAAAGGACGCTTCACGACCCAACGCTGGTGTACCCACAGTGAGGACGTAATAATTATCGTCCCTACGATAAAGCTCAGCCAGTCTGGCGTTTTATGCCAGATAGCGAAGTTGACCAAGAGTCCAGCCGGCACGTGAAAGTTGTTCATTATGCTAAGCGTTCCGGCATCGACCTGAGTTGCGCCGTAGTTCCACATAAAATACCCCAGGCCAGAAGCGCCAATCCCCAACCAGACCAACACGCCCCACTGCAAGGTTGTAGTGGGTAATTTATCCAGATTGCCGAAAAGCAGCCACGCGACTATCGTCACGATCGCCGCCCCCAGATAAAACCAGGAAAACGCACAGTGCTGCGGCACCGGATAGAGCTCCATCAGGCGCTTGTAACCCACCTGACCCGTAGCGAAACATACGTTCGCCGCCTGAACCAGCAGGAATCCCCACCAGAAATGCTCACTCACGCCGTGATAATGGATCACCGCCGCCCCGAATACCGCCAGCAAAGCACTCATGGCGTAGCCCCAGCGCAGGCGCTGTCGGGCAAGCAGATCGTAAATCAGCGTGACGTATAGCGGCGTCATCACCGTAAAGAGTAAAAACTCAGGTACGGTCAGGTACAGGTAAGCCTGGAATACGAACAGGTACATGATACCAAGTTGGCAAGCACCCACTAACATATACAAGAAAATGATGCGCGGCGTGTAGCCCCGCAGGCGTAGGAACGGCAAAAACACCACGGCTGCGGCCGTCAGGCGGAACATCGCAGAAAACCAGCTATCAACCTGACCCGCCAGATATTCGCCAATCAGGCTGAATGAAAATGCCCACAAGATAGTGGTGATAGTAAGTAATGGCACAACAACATCCGCTTAGGAAAAAGTATCGCCATTGTAACGGAGATAGCTGAATGAATTTCAGTCAATGTGGTTTACATTAGATTAAATAGTAAACAAATGAAAATAAGCTTCACAACGGAGAGAGGTGACGTGAAATAGCCTTTAGCAGGGAACATCCACGTCATTAAATATATTCTGTCAGTACTGCTCTTTTATCAAAAAATAGGGCCTCTTTTTATAAAATAAAGAGGCTCTGTGACTGAGGAATTAAATCTGCCATCTGAACCAGGCGAAGAATACATTACCGTTATTGTATGTTCCGGGAATGTAAGTCGCCTGAAAAGAGAGCTTGCTGTAGCTTATTGATGCCAAAGGTAATAAGACGGGAATTGGAATATAGTTCCAGTTATCACGCATCGTGAAACCCGCCGTAAAGCCCAGACCCAGTTGAAAATCCTGATCGCTGGTTGGTCGCCAGCGCTTTTCATAACCATAGCCGCCGATAGGCTCCCATTTGTTGTAGGAGTCTTTGAACGCCATGAGATAAAGCCCGTGCCAGTCCCCATCCTTATCCAGACGGGAAACACCATAGCCCGCGCCCCACGGTCTTTCATTGTACCTATCCGTCTTTTCTTTATCGTACGTCCAGCGGTTATGCCAGGTGATCGCCGGGATATAAATATCGTGGCTCTGCGGCGAATTCCAGGTCGTAGACAGATTATTTTTACTTCTCTGCCACCAGCTTTCATCCTGCTTATCCGACACCGACTCACTGGAATCAACCGCGACAGGTACGAGATTTGCCGTGCTACTCGTATTATTTATCCCTACATTATTTATGCTTTCTGCTGCGTAACTCAAAAAGGGAACAACGGGTAGTGTAATCAAACTCAACGTGATTAAAATTCGCTTCAAATACATATAAGGGTCTCTGTAACAGCGTCACGACTCCATTCAAACAAAGGTGATCCAGACAAAGCTATTTTTGGTTCTTACCAGAATATATAGTTCAGTTTACGTCATCTGCCTATATAGACGGGAAACTAAGGCAGCCTATACACTAAATAATTCGAGTTGCATGAAGGCGGCGACACAGCGAATCCCCAAGAGCTTACTCCAGTAAGTGACTGGGGTGAGCGAGGAAAGCCAACACACATGCAGCTTGAAGTATGACGGGTATATTATGAAGGGATAAACAGTAACTGTACTTAAATAGATAGTGAGTTCAGAGGCGCTTTCAGACGTTTCTTAGCCAAAATAACAAAAAACCACCTTATTTATCGGTGGCTTATATTCTGGTTGAGACACGTTCGGGATAGAGAGACAGAACGGTGGATCGCCTACGCAGTGGGATTAGATACCATCGCCATATTCGAAGCCGCGATTGACCCCGTTGAAATACTGATCCATATCCATCGCAGGTTTGTCACTTTCCGGCCGGCCGACGATACGAGCCGGAACACCTGCTGCCGTCGTATGTGGTGGCACCGATTGCAACACGACAGAACCAGCGCCAATTTTCGCGCCACAGCCAACCTCAATGTTCCCCAGAATTTTTGCGCCAGCGCCAATCATCACGCCTTCGCGAATTTTAGGGTGACGATCGCCACTCGTTTTACCCGTACCACCCAGCGTCACGGATTGCAGAATGGAAACATCGTTTTCAACGACAGCCGTTTCGCCGATCACAATACCCGTTGCGTGATCAAGCATGATCCCACAGCCGATTCTCGCCGCCGGGTGAATATCGACACCGAAAGAAACCGAGATCTGATTCTGGAAATAGACCGCCAGCGCTTTACGATCCTGCGACCAAAGCCAGTGGCCAATGCGGTAAGCTTGTAATGCATGAAACCCTTTCAGGTAGAGCAGCGGCGTCGAATATTTATCCACTGCCGGGTCGCGCAGGCAAACAGCCTGAATATCGCGCGCAGCAGAAACGATCATCTGTGGATCGGCGCGGTAGGCTTCTTCCACGACTTCACGAATAGCAATCGCGGGCATGATCGCATTTGCCAGTTTGTTCGCCAGCATGTAGCTCAATGCGCTACCCAGATTTTCGTGCTTCAGCAATGTGGCATGAAAAAAGCTGGCCAGCATCGGTTCGCAGTCCGCGAGACTGCGCGCTTCTGCCTTGATATTGGTCCAGACCAGTTCCAGTTCTTCTGTCGACATTGCCTTACTCTCCGAGATACCACACGCTACAACGTATATCTGTTCTCAAACAGCGGGCTGATTAGCGCCACCGCTCGTATACAAGAAAATGAAGATACTATGAGCCTCCAGGATTAGGAAGCCCAGCATGGAACGACGTGTTTTATAACCTGGCGGTTTCGTCTTTACGCGTACGCCCCAATAGGCTCAGCGCCGCCTCTCGGGCGTCTTTCCCACAATACAGCACCTGCCAGAGTTGCTCAGTAATCGGCATTTCAACGCCGTAGCGCTGTGCTAATGCCAGCACCTCTTTCGTATTGCGATACCCTTCAACCACCTGACCAATGCTATCCTGCGCGCTCTGTACATCCATTCCCTGCCCCAGCATCATACCGAAGCGCCGGTTACGGGACTGATTATCAGTACAGGTCAACACCAGATCGCCAAGCCCCGCCATCCCCATGAAGGTGGTAGGATCGGCACCCAGCGCCACGCCAAGCCGGGTCATTTCTGCCAGCCCACGGGTGATCAACGCCGTACGCGCATTCGCGCCAAACCCAATGCCGTCAGACATCCCGGCACCGATCGCAATGACGTTTTTCACCGCACCGCCCAGCTGCACGCCGATAAAATCGGGGTTGCTGTAAACGCGGAAGCTCTTCCCACAGTGCAGTAGCCGTTGCAGGTCGTCAGCAAATTCACTGTCCGTTGATGCCAGCGCAATCGCCGTCGGCATACCCGCCGCTAATTCTTTGGCAAATGTCGGGCCGGATACCACCGCAAGCGGGATGGTTTCGCCCAACGCTTCGCGCGCGACATCTTGCAACAAGCGTCCCGTTTCCGCTTCCAGCCCTTTGGTCGCCCACACGATACGCGCATCAGCGCGCAAGTGGGGTTTCAATTGACGCAAGACATCACCGAACACATGGCTCGGCACAACGACCAGCACGTTTCTGCTGGCAGCAAGCGCCTGCGCGAGGTTGGTTTCCAGCTGTAGCGAATCGGGGAAAGGCACATCCGGCAGGAATGCCTGATTACAGCGAGCGGCCTGTAACGCCTGAATGTGCGCGGGGTTGTGACCCCACAGCACGACTCGATGGCCATTACGCGCCAGCGTAATGGCCAACGCGGTGCCGTACGAACCGGCACCGATGACGGTCATTGAAGCGTCAGACGCGTTCATCAGGCATCCTGATGCTGCGCAGCGCCTTCACCTTCGGTCTGCTGCTGCAGGTAATTCATGAACAGCGCATCAAAGTTAACTGGTGCCAGGTTCAGTTGCGGGAAGGTACCGCGAGAAACCAGGCTGGTGATGCACTCACGCGCATAAGGGAACAGAATGTTCGGGCAGTATGCGCCCAGGCAGTGTGCCAGTTGAGTTCCTTCGATACCGCCAACGGTAAAGATACCACCTTGCTGAACTTCACACAGAAATGCAGTTTCTTCACCCAGAGAAGCCGTTACGGTCACACGCAGTACGACTTCATAGATGTCATCAGCCAGCTGGCTAGAGGCCGTATCCAGATCCAGTTTTACTTCCGGCTGCCATTCCTGCTGGAACACCTGAGGCGCATTCGGCGCTTCAAAAGAGATATCTTTGGTGTAGATACGCTGGATTTGGAAAGCCATTTCTGTGTTGTTTTGTTCAGACATGTTAAGTAATACCCTTTTGTTAGATTCTCTTGACGTCTTCCGTCGTCATAAGTGGGCGGACGTCAGCACATTTCTGTCATTGTCATACTGCAATCACTGTAGTTGCAATAACGGTAGTACTGCAATCAGCCTGTCGGTTATCCTGCAAAATCGCCACCATTTTCACGGTGTATGAGTGATACACCTGGCACGATGCGGATAGTTTTACCACAAACCGTTTTATTTGCCGCGGACTAAAGGCAGATTCTCACCGCTCCAGCCAGCCAGACCGTCTTTCAGTACCTGCACACGCTCAAAACCGGCTTTGTGCAAATTCTCGGCTGCTTCGCGTGAAGAGAGACCGTTGGCGCACACCACGATAATCGGCTGCGACTTATGTTTTTCAAGTTCACCTACGCTGCCATTCTTGATGTCGTTCGGCAACAGGTTAAATGCGCTGGCAATATGGCCACGGCGATAGTCGTCACGGTTACGGATATCAACGACGACAGCCTCTTCTTTATTAATCAGTCGGATCGCTTCACCGCGAACCACTTCCTTCACGTTCGACAGTTTACTCTTCACAGTAAGCACAATGACCGCAACCAACAGGGCAACCCAGGAAATGCTCAAAATAGGGTGCTTGCTAATGAATGGCATAATCTCTTGCATGGGGTGTAACGACTCCCGGATCAGTTAAGCAACAAAAATATAAGGTTCCTGAGTATACCTGCGCGATACGGCAATTACAGCCAGTAAGCCAATATAGCGTATCGAATCTGCGGCGAGCTTTCCATTTATCTCTATATTGATGCGCCCAGACGCCCACCTTTGTGCCATGCTTGTCACGTCTGGAAATAGAAATCAGACAAGAGACAACTGGTAAGCTGCTGTTCATCGTGGAATAATTCACCGCTATGAGTAAAAACGCGTTATTTGTACAGAGTCGAGTAGCATGTAGCGCCGATCGCCATTTATCCGCATTACAAAGGCTACTCACCCGCTGCGTCAGCGCACTCTGCGTTGGCGTTTTGCTGTTGCCCGCACTCAGCCAGGCTGAAGATAATCAGGCGCAGCTTAAGACCCTGCAACAAGATATCGCCGCGAAAGAAAAAAGCGTTCAAGAACAACAAAAGCAGCGCAGTGCCTTAGTCCAGCAGTTGAAAAAGCAGGAACAGTCCATCTCTCAGGCCAGTCGTCAACTGCATGAAACGCGCAATACGCTGTCCACCCTCAATAAAGAATTAACCAGCCTCAGCGCCTCTATCGCAAAACTGCAATCTCAGCAGGATAAGCAACAAACGCTACTTTCCCGTCAGCTTGACGCCGCCTTCCGGCAAGGCCAGCACAGCGCACTGCAATTAATGCTGAGCGGAGAAGAGAGCCAGCGCAACGAGCGCATCCTCGCCTACTTCGGCTACCTGAATGAAGCACGGCAGAAATCTATCCACGAATTGCAGCAAACGCGCGTAGAGCTGGCTGACCAAAAGCGCCAGTTGGAACAAAAACAGGCACAGCAAAAAACGCTGCTGGGCGACCAACAGCAACAGCAGCAGACGCTGGAGCAGGCACAGTCCGATCGGAAGAAAACGCTGTCGACGCTGGAAAGTTCGCTGGAAAAAGATCAGCAGCAGTTGACGGAACTGCGCCAGAATGAAACGCGGTTGCGCGATCAGATCGCCCGCGCTGAGCGAGAAGCGAAAGCCCGTGCCGAACGGGAAGCGCGCGAGGCTGCCAAAGTTCGCGCTAAAGAAGAGCAGGCCAAACGCAGCGGCAGCAGTTACAAACCGACTGAAGGTGAACGCTCACTCATGGCCCGAACCGGCGGTTTAGGGCGACCTTCGGGTCAAGCCATCTGGCCAGTTAATGGACGTATTGAGCATCGTTTCGGTGAACCGTTGCAGGGCGAGCTGCGCTGGAAGGGTATGGTGATTACCGCACCGGAAGGAACGGAAGTGAAGGCGATCGCCGACGGAACCGTACTGATGGCCGACTGGCTACAGGGCTACGGGCTGGTCGTTGTTGTGCAGCATGGTAAAGGCGATATGAGCCTGTACGGTTATAACCAGAGCGCATTGGTTTCCGTTGGCGCTCAGGTCAAGGCAGGCCAACCCATTGCGCTGGTCGGCACCAGCGGCGGGCAGAGTCAGCCTGGACTGTATTTTGAAATCCGTCGCCAGGGTCAGGCGGTCAATCCACAACCTTGGCTGGGAAGATAGTCTTGTCATATTTAACCAAAACACCGTTATTGGCATTGAGTCTGCTCGCGTTGTCTCCTTTGGCACTGGCCGGGAAACTTTCCATCGTTATCGATGATTTCGGCTATCGCCCTCATAATGAGAACCAGATTCTGGCAATGCCGACGGCGATCTCCATCGCGGTATTACCCAACGCGCCGTACGCCCGTGAAATGGCGACCAAAGCTCACCAGCAAGGGCGAGAAGTGCTGATCCATCTGCCGATGGCACCAATGAGCAAGCAGCCGCTGGAGCGCGATACGTTACGCCCGGACATGAGCAGCGAAGAAATTCAGCGCATTATCCGCCAATCGGTTAATAACGTGCCTTACGCTGTGGGGTTGAATAACCATATGGGCAGCGCGATGACCGCCAGTCTGCCGGGTATGCAAAAAGTCATGCAGGCGCTGAGCGCCTACCAGCTCTATTTCCTCGATAGCATGACCATTGGCAGCAGCCAATCAAGCCAGGCCGCAGCAGGGACGAACGTTAAGGTCATCAAACGCAAAGTCTTTTTGGATGATTCGCAAAACGAAGCTGAGATTCGTAAGCAGTTTACCCGCGCGGTGCAAATCGCCCGCCGCAGCGGTTCCGCCATCGCTATCGGGCACCCACATCCTGCAACCATCCGCGTCTTACAGCAGATGTTGCCCACGCTGGATACCGATATTGTCTTAGTCCGCCCCAGCCAGTTGCTGAATGAGCCGACGCGGCAGTATGAACCTCAGCCGCAGCAACCAGTCAAACCGCGTAATCCGTTCCGCGGTATACCGCAGTGCCAAGTCAAACAGCCGCCGGAACCGGTGAAGAACGATGTGTTCTTCAAGCTGGTGAGCAGCAGCATTCGGGAAAGCGCCCCCGTGCTATTTATCAAGCACCGCTGGCAGACCTGGATTGCGCCAGCCGAGACCAAAACACCCAAACAGCCGTAATCTCTGAGTGCACATTCTCTTTTGCCATCGCGCGGGTTCGCTTCGGCAGGGTTATGTCTCATCCCAATTGAGAATCACCTTGCCCGACTGACCCGAGCGCATGGCATCGAACCCTTTCTGAAACTCATCAATATGAAAACGGTGGGTGATAATCGGTGACAAATCCAGCCCGGACTGAATGAGCGCCGACATTTTGTACCAGGTTTCGAACATTTCTCGTCCGTAGATCCCTTTGATAAACAGCCCTTTAAAAATCACCTCTCCCCAGTCAATCGACATCGGTTCGTGCGGAATACCCAGCATAGCGATGCGCCCACCGTGATTCATCGCTTTCAGCATGGCACGAAAGGCCGATGGCGCACCCGACATCTCCAGACCGATATCAAACCCCTCGGTCATACCTAGTTCCATCATCACGTCCGCCAGCTTTTCTTCTGCCACATTGACGGCGCGCGTGGCCCCCATTTTACTGGCAAGATCCAGACGGTACGCATTCACATCGGTAATCACGACATTCCTTGCGCCAACGTGACGGCACACCGCCGCAGCCATCATGCCTATCGGCCCTGCGCCGGCAATCAAGACATCTTCCCCCACTAAATCAAAGGAAAGCGCGGTATGCACCGCGTTGCCGAAAGGATCGAAAATGGCGGCCAGCTCATCAGAAATATTGTCGGGAATGCGAAACGCGTTGTAGGCAGGAATCACCAGATACTCCGCGAATGAACCGGGACGGTTTACACCGACACCGATAGCATTGCGGCATAAATGACGCCGTCCGGCACGACAGTTGCGACAGTAGCCGCAGGTAATGTGCCCTTCGCCAGAGACCCGATCGCCAATATGAAAACCGTTAACTTCCTGACCGATAGCGACAATTTCGCCAACGTACTCATGCCCGACGACCATCGGAACGGGAATCGTCTTCTGCGACCATTCGTCCCAGTTATAGATATGCACATCCGTTCCACAGATCGCGCTTTTACGGATTTTAATCATGATGTCGTTATGTCCGAGCTCCGGCGTGGGCGAGTCCACCATCCAGATGCCTTCTTCCGACCGCAGTTTTGCCAATGCTTTCATGATGGTTTCCTCAGATGATCACACCCAGACGTTTGCCCACGCGGATAAAAGCCTCGACGGCGAATTCAATTTGCTGCGGCGTATGGGCAGCCGACATTTGGGTGCGAATACGCGCCTGACCGAGGGGGACTACGGGATAGAAAAAGCCGGCGACATAAACACCTTCCCGCTGTAGCGCCTGCGCAAAATCCTGTGCCAGCTGCGCCTCACCCAACATGACGGGAATAATGGCGTGATCGGCTCCCGCTAGCGTGAACCCTGCGGCCGTCATCTTTTCACGGAACAGACGGGCATTTGCCCAGAGACGCTCACGCCGTTCTCCGCCCTGTTCCAGCAGATCCAGTACCCTGAGCGACGCGGTGACAATGGCAGGGGCGAGCGAGTTGGAAAATAGATAGGGTCGAGAACGCTGGCGCAGCCAGTCGATCACCTCATGCTTGCCCGCCGTATACCCGCCCGACGCGCCACCCAGTGCTTTGCCTAGCGTCCCGGTGATGATGTCAACGCGCTCCATCACGCCGCAGCGTTCATGCGTTCCGCGCCCTTGTTCGCCCACAAATCCCACCGCATGCGAATCATCCACCATCACTAACGCATCATAGCGATCCGCCAGATCGCAAATCCCCTGCAAATCGGCAATGACGCCATCCATCGAAAAAACGCCGTCGGTGGCGATCATGACGTGTCTTGCCCCTTCCGCTCTGGCCAGTTGCAGCTGTGCTTCCAGTTGGCTCATATCGTTATTGGCATAGCGGTAGCGCCGCGCCTTCGATAGCCGAATACCGTCGATGATTGAGGCATGATTAAGCGCATCGGAAATAATCGCATCCTCCGGCCCCATCAGCGTTTCAAACAGCCCACCGTTAGCATCAAAACAGGAGGAATAGAGAATCGCATCGTCCATTCCCAGAAACTCCGCCAGCTTACGCTCCAGCGCTTTATGGATATCCTGCGTTCCACAGATGAACCGCACCGAAGCCATACCAAAACCGTGGCTGTCCAATCCGGCTTTTGCTGCGGCAATCAGCTCAGGGCTGTCCGCCAGACCAAGATAATTATTGGCACAGAAATTGAGCAGGCGGTTGCTGTCCATTACCTCGATTTCAGCCTGCTGCGCAGAGGTAATGATGCGCTCCTCCTTGAACACGCCTTCGGTGCGTGCAGCCATAATTTGTGCAGTAAGTTGTTGATAAAACGCGGCAGGCATAGCGTCACTCTCCCATAAAAAGATTGCGTTATGGTTTTTAAGCTAGCGGATGTGGGCAGAAATGCGGGGTAAACAGTCTGAAAATGCTGGCTTCGTCACGGCCTGAATCATCTTAAAAACGTGGGAGCAACACGGGATAAATTAAGCTCTGGCTGCTTGCGGTAAAATGAAATGCTATTATAGCGGTCATAAACAGTGTGGGGCGCGGTGCCTCACCGGCAAGATTAATAAAGGTCGCGCCCATGATTATCGTTACTGGCGGTGCCGGTTTTATCGGCAGCAATATCGTAAAATCTCTGAATGACATCGGCTATCGGGACATTCTGGTTGTCGATAACCTGAAAGACGGCACCAAGTTCGCCAATCTGGTCGATCTGGACATCGCAGATTACGTGGATAAAGAAGATTTCATCGCCAGCATCGTTGCAGGTGACGATCTGGGCGATATCGATGCCGTATTCCATGAAGGCGCGTGCTCTTCCACCACCGAGTGGGATGGCAAATACATGATGGATAACAACTATCAGTATTCTAAAGACGTGCTGCACTACTGCCTCGATCGCAACATTCCGTTCCTGTATGCCTCTTCTGCCGCGACCTACGGCGGTCGCAACGATAACTTTATCGAAGCGCGTCAATACGAGCAGCCGCTGAACGTCTATGGCTACTCCAAATTCCTGTTCGACCAGTACGTGCGTGAAATTCTTCCAGAAGCTGAATCGCAGATCTGCGGTTTCCGCTATTTCAACGTCTACGGACCGCGCGAAGGCCATAAAGGCAGCATGGCGAGCGTCGCATTCCACCTGAATAACCAGATTAATCAGGGTGAAAATCCGAAGCTGTTCTCCGGTAGTGAGAACTTCCAACGTGACTTCATCTACGTCGGTGATGTCGCGGCCGTCAATCTGTGGTTCTGGCAAAACGGTGTTTCCGGCATCTTCAACTGCGGTACTGGTCGCGCCGAATCCTTCCAGGCTGTCGCGGACGCCACCCTCGCCTTCCATAAAAAAGGCAGCGTGGAATACATCGCGTTCCCTGAGAAGCTGAAAGGCCGCTATCAGGCTTATACACAAGCCAACCTCACCAATTTGCGTGCCGCAGGCTATGACAAGCCGTTCAAAACCGTCGCCGAAGGCGTGGCGGAATATATGGCCTGGCTGAACCGTACCGTTTAATCGGATAAGGATTCATAAGCGGTATGAAAATTTTGGTCATCGGCCCTTCCTGGGTCGGCGATATGATGATGTCGCACAGCCTTTATCGCACGTTGAAGGCTGAACACCCGGAAGCGGTCATTGACGTGATGGCACCGGCCTGGTGCCGTCCGCTGCTGGCACGGATGCCGGAAGTCAATCAGGCGCTAGCCATGCCATTAGGTCACGGCGCACTGGAGCTGGGCGAGCGTCGCCGTCTTGGCGTATCGCTGCGCGATGCGGGCTATGACCGCGCTTACGTGCTGCCTAACTCCTTTAAATCCGCACTGGTCCCCTTCTTTGCCAACATTCCGCAACGTACAGGCTGGCGTGGCGAAATGCGTTACGGGCTGCTGAACGACGTACGCGTGCTGGATAAAGCCGCATTTCCGCTGATGGTTCAGCGCTATGCCGCGTTAGCCTATGATCGTAGCCGTATTCGTCGGGCCGAAGACTTACCGCAGCCGTTACTGTGGCCACAGTTGCAGGTCAATCAGGCCGAAATTGTGGACATGATGCAGGCCTTCGATCTCAGCGATGCGCGCCCCATCATCGGCTTTTGCCCCGGTGCCGAGTTCGGCCCCGCCAAACGCTGGCCGCATTATCACTATGCGGCGTTGGCACAATCACTGATCGAGCGCGGCTACCAGATCGCGCTGTTCGGTTCGGCCAATGACCGTTCGGCCTGTGACGATATCCTTCAAGGATTAACGGAAGAGGCACGACAGTATTGCGCTAATCTGGCGGGGAAAACCTCACTGGAACAGGCAGTGGTGCTCATTGCCGCCTGCCATGCCGTCGTCAGCAATGATTCTGGGCTCATGCACGTTGCGGCGGCACTTCATCGTCCGCTTGTCGCGCTTTATGGCCCAAGCAGCCCCGATTTTACCCCGCCGCTGTCCCATCAGGCCGAGGTGATTCGCCTGATTACCGGCTATCACCGGGTGCGCAAAGGCGATGCCGAACAGGGTTACCACCAGAGTTTGATCGACATTCAGCCCGAACGCGTACTCAGCGCACTGGATAACTATATCGTTCCAGGAGAAAGTCTCGTTCCAGGAGAAAACCGGGTGTCGGGAGCAGATGCATGAGAGTGCTGATCGTGAAAACGTCGTCGATGGGCGATGTGCTGCATACGCTGCCCGCCTTAACCGATGCAATGCAGGCAATCCCCGGTATCCAGTTCGACTGGGTGGTCGAAGAAGGTTTCGCGCAAGTTCCCAGTTGGCACCCGGCGGTTTCTCGCGTAATTCCCGTCGCAATACGCCGCTGGCGCAAAAGCTGGTTCAGCGCCCCGATACGTCAGGAGCGTGCAGAGTTCACACGCCAACTACGCCAGTATCGCTACGATGCGGTTATTGATGCGCAAGGGCTGATTAAAAGCGCGCTGCTGGTTACGCGACTCGCCAACGGAAAGAAACACGGATTGGATTGCAAAAGTGCGCGTGAACCACTGGCAAGCTGGTTTTATAACTACCGCCACCCAATAAGCCGTCGGCAGCATGCCGTCGAGCGCGTGCGGGAGCTGTTTGCCGCCAGCCTGAACTATCGGAAACCCACCGAACGCGGCGACTATTCGATTGCCTCGCGTTTTCTCTCCCAATCGCCCGCAGACGCTAATCGCTATCTGGTGTTTCTCCACGCCACGACGCGTGATGAAAAACACTGGCCGGAAGCGCACTGGCGTGAACTGATTGCGCTATTAGCACCGAGTGGATTACGCATCAAACTCCCCTGGGGAGCGGAGCATGAGCACCAGCGCGCCTTACGGCTGGCGGAAGGCTTTCCACATGTCGAAGTCTTACCACGCCTCACGCTGCAACAGGTCGCCGAGGTATTAGCAGGCGCCAAAGCCGTCGTTTCCGTCGATACCGGGCTTAGCCACCTGACGGCAGCGCTGGATCGTCCAAATATCACCTTATATGGGCCAACCGACCCAGGGCTGATTGGCGGCTACGGGATGAATCAGGTGGTGGAAATGTCTGAAAGCCAGAAAATGGAGACTATTCCCGCTAGCCTCGTCCATCAGAAATTAGAGAAGCTGATAGAATTACCAGCATCAGGCGAGTGATATCGCTCCCGACTGTGAACAAATACATGCTCAATGAATTAAGGTACGAACTGGGAAAAACGCCCAGCATAAGTTCGGCTGTCGCGCTTAAAGCGGTTTTCCCCGGCTGTTTACTCACATTAGCCGTTATGCCATTTAGTAGCATTATTGCCGGGTGGCTTTTTTATCTCACAGGCTCGCTATCTGTTTTTTATGTGGCGACACACTTAAGAACAATAATAGCGGCTAAGCGGCTGTTACTGATTCCACTTTGCCTGCTGGCTATCGGCTTAACCAATCTCGTTTGGTATCACCACTATTATCAACCCGATAGCCTATTACCTTATGTATATAACGCCTACAGGACATCCGCCCATGCCGGTATTCTGGGGGCATTCATCCTGCTGACAGTCCTGCATATCTCGCAAAAAAATCGGCAACAGCCACTCTTCTACATCATCGCAATCTGTCTTTTCGCGCTGGGCTACGCATTCTATCAGTCATTATTCAGCGGAATGCACCGTATTGGATTAGTATTTGGTACCGCAACGAGCGCGGCCTATTTTCTTACCTTCATCGGAGCCTTAAGCGCACAGGCACTGCTTAAGCTCGATTCAACCTATAAGTATTATCTCTATCTGGGGCATTTCCTGTTAGTGACTGTCGCTATTCTGCTAACCGAAACCCGGGCAGCCATCTTCGTCTATCCTATTGTCGGTGCGACCATTTTATTGTCAGAAGTCAGGCACAGTAAGCCACTATTTATAAAAGCATTCGTCGGTTCATCGGCCACGCTTCTCCTGTGTTTATTCCTTTTCCAGGAGACGATTCATCAGCGTGTCAACGATCTGATTAATGACGTACACAGCTATAGCATGAATAACAGCAGAACCTCGGTTGGCGCACGAATCGCGATGTATCAATCGGGTATCGAAGCAGGTGAAGAAGCATTACTGGGACAGTCTGCCGAACAGCGCGCAGAGCGAATCGTTGCACAAGCAGAGCAAAAGCCGAACTTAGCGGGTGCGGTGGAATTTTTGAATGTTCATCTGCATAACGAAGTGATTGATGCCTTCTCCCTTAAGGGACTACCAGGAGCAATATTGCTTGTGTTGTTCTATGCCTCTTTATTTTATTTTTCATTTTTTGTTCTACGCAGCCACCTCTCCGCTGCGCTGCTTTTTGCCTTGCTGATGTATGGACTTAGCGATGTCATTCTCTATTCACGCGACATGCTGATTGCGTGGCTTATGGCATTTTGCCTCGGCACAACGCTGACCGGAAAATGGTTAAAGCAGTGATGATGCTAATCGGCGAGTTTTTTCAATGCTTCCGCTACGGTACGCACGTCGTAACCCCCTTGTGCAGCCATTACCACGAAATCAGCAAAGTTTTCTGACGGAGTCATTGATGCGCCATTCATATCAAGAAACACCATAGCCGCGGCTGCCGAAGTCCTTTTATTCGCATCATTAAAGCCATGCCCGCGCGCTATAGAAAGCAACAGCGACGCGGCAAGCACGTGTAGGTCATTCTCACCTTGGTATGAGTGAAGATTCTCAACACGGGCAACCATACCTTCCACCAAACCAATATCCCTAAACCCTGCCAAACCGCCATAGGTTTCTAACTGGCTGTCGTGAATAGCGATGACCTGTTCAACGGTTAAGAAGAAGATCATTTATCAGCGAGTTCCTTAAACAGCGCCTGATTCTTTGGCTTACTCATTACCTTGGCAAGAGAAGCCTCAAATTTAGCCTGCTGCAACTCTGCAAACTGTGCCGCCGTGATGACCACCATATCCGGCGCTGAACGACGGGTAATCGTCACTGGCTGCGTGATAGCCGTATCCAGAACTTTGGCAAATTTCTGACGGACATCAGAGAAAGTCATGGTCAACATAGCATGTTCCTTTAAATTGCTTCGGGTTAATCTCAATTAAGTTGTACAATTAAGTCGGTATAATTGTCAATTCAATGCGCTCAACATCTTTTCGACAAACGAGAGAGGGCATGACAACAAAAAACCAGCGGTGGTCGGAAATCTGTGGGTAAAGGTAACCTCTGCGCAGCTTTCAAGATGACGGATATAATAGTAATTACTACTGTGAGAGGGGGGTGTGTTTTAGTACCATAGCGGAAAAATTAGCTATCCATGCTGTCACACCACATGGATAGGAGCAGCCTTTTGGTCGCTGTTAAGCCAAGGCGGTAGCGTGCCTGTAAAAATTAACCTTTTGATGACATGAAGGAAAACGAGTGAGTCAACGCATCATCCCTTATCACCGGATTCTCGTGGTAAAGCTCAGATATCATGGCGATATGCTGCTGACCACTCCGCTCATCAGCACGCTGAAAGCCAATTACCCTGACGCCAAAATCGATGTATTGCTGTATCAGGATACGATGCCAATTCTCTCCGCCAATCCAGAGATACATCAGCTTTATGGCCTCAAAAGAAAGACTAGCACCCTTTTAGAAAAGATCCGCAATTTCCAGGAAATCAGGCACGAACTTAAGCAAAACAATTACGATCTGATCGTCAATTTAGCTGACCAGTGGCCGATTGCCCTACTGGTAAAATCATTGGGATGTCACAGCATTGCTTTCGATCGGGGCAATAATCTGAAGGGAAAGATGTGGCGTTCCTTTTTCAGCACCTGCGTTCCGCCAATGGGGGTGCATATTGTTGAGCAAAACCGCTCCGTGCTTTCTTCTCTCGACTTACAGCCGACCACGCAAAAAGATCGAATGTCGCTGTATTACAGAGAGGAAGATGCCGATCGTATGTTCAGCCTCTCTCCACAGCTACGTGAACAAGCTTATATTGTCATCCAGCCTACGGCGAGACAGTCTTTTAAATGCTGGGACAATGATAAATTTGCGACTGTCATCGACGACCTGAAAGTAAGAGACATCGAAGTGGTACTGACCTGCGGCCCGTCTCAGGACGATCTTCATGTTGTTCAAGATATCCATGCTCTATGCAAGCACAAACCGAATATAACCTTTGCAGGTAAAACCAGTTTTCTGGAACTCGCCGCATTAATCGATAGAGCCAAACTTTATCTCGGTGTCGACTCTGCTCCCATGCACATGGCGGCAGCGCTCGATACCCCAGTAGTCTGCTTGTTTGGACCAACAGACCATAAAGCATGGCGCCCCTGGTCTGACAATAGTATCGTTATTTGGGCTGGGGACTATCACCCGATGCCGAAGAGAAAAGATCTCGATAGGAACCAAAAATACCTTTCCTGCATCCCTGCACGGGATGTCATTCAAGCGGTAAATGGCCTATTGGCAGATCGTTCAACAAACAAGGAAACGCAATGAATATTGCCATCTGCCTGTATAAGTACTTCCCTTTCGGCGGACTGCAACGCGACTTTTACAGCATTGCCCAAGCTTGCGTAAAGCTGGGACATCAGGTCCGCGTCTATGTTTTATCATGGCAAGGTGAGCAGCCAGATAACCTTGAGATTATTTTCGTTCCCGTATCGGGTATGAGCAATAACCGACGAAATCAGCGTTATAGTGAATGGGTTCAACGCCATCTCCAACACTATCCTGTCGATCGGATTGTTGGTTTTAATAAAATGCCAGGGCTGGATTTCTACTATGCTGCCGATGTTTGTTATGCCGAGAAAGTCGAGCAAGAGAAAGGGGCAATCTACCGTTTAATGCCACGCTACAGGCATTATGCCACCTTTGAAAAGGCAGTCTTTAAACGCGATAGCCACACAAAAATGCTGATGTTAACGCAGCGACAAATCGCAGATTTCAAGAAGCATTACGGCACACAAGACGAGCGTTTCTACATCCTCCCTCCTGGTATTGCATTCAATAGAAAATACGACAACCAACTTCCGACAGTACGAAAAACATTCCGCCAATTACATGGAATCGACGAAAATAAGATCGTGTTACTTCAAGTTGCTTCAAATTTTAAGCTAAAAGGTGTAGAACGCAGTATTAAAGCTGTATCCAGTCTGCCAGAATCATTACGAGAAAATATTGTACTATTAGTTGTAGGGCAGGATAGTCCCAATCGCTATAAAGTATTAGCTCAACAACTTTGCATTAAAAATAATCTACGCTTTTATCAAGGGCGCGATGATATTCCTGAATTTATGGCAGCATCTGATCTTTTAATTCACCCTGCTTATCAGGAAGCAGCAGGTATTGTATTACTTGAGGCCATTGCAGCCGGATTACCAGTAATAACTACTGACGTATGTGGCTACGCCTTCTATATCAACAAGGCTCAAGCAGGGGCCGTTATCCCTTCACCTTATGCACAAACATCGTTGAATATGGCCCTACATGATGCTCTGAATCAGCCGGAAACATTACTGAACTGGGCTAACAACGCCCGCCATTTCGCCGATAGCGAAGATTTATACAGCCTGCCTGAAAAAGCAGCGATGCTGATTTCAGGCAGTGATGAGTGAATAAACAGCATGATTGAACTAAAAGAGCCGTTTGCATCCGAATGGAAAGATCGCGATCCCTTCGAAGAAGTTGAAAAATTGGATGGCGACGTTTTTCGCGCATTGGAAAGTCGCCGGACACTACGTTTTGTACTAAAAGAAAAATCCTACTTCATCAAAATACATCGTGGTACCGCGCTCAAAGAAGCGTTAAAGAATTTGCTATCACTCAGACTGCCTGTACTCGGTGCCGATCGTGAATGGCAAGCCATCCATCGTCTGACAGATCTGGGTGTAGATACCATGAAGGGTATTGGATTCGGCCAACGTGGGTTAAACCCACTACGACGTCATTCTTTCATCATTACCGAAGATCTTAACCCTTCGATGAGTCTGGAAGACTATTGTGCAAACTGGCTGGCTAATCCACCCTCTGTGAAAGAAAAACGTCGGCTTATCCGTCGCGTTGCAGAAATGGTACGCGACATGCATGCTGCCGGGATTAATCACCGCGATTGTTATATCTGCCATTTTTTACTGCATCTGCCTTATCAACCCACAGACACGCAATTTAAAATTTCAGTTATCGATTTACATCGAGCGCAACTTCGCGATCGTGTTCCTCTGCGCTGGCGGAATAAAGATCTTATCGGTCTTTATTTTTCCTCATTCAATATCGGACTGACGAAGCAAGACCGTTTATTTTTCCTGAAAGTTTATTTCGATCATCAATCATTGCGTACCACTTTGGATCAGGAACAAGTGCTCTTTAGCGAAGCACTTATCAAAGCAGGAAAGATTCGAGAAAGAACGGAACGTAAAGCACTCTAACCTGAGCCCTGATTATCATATATGAATATACTCTTTGTCGGTGAGGCTGTTTCTGGATTTGGTGGTATTGAAACGGTACTAAAAAAAGTAACTAGTTTTCTGGAAAATGATGGAGAAACTGAAAATACCTATACCCTATATTTTTTATGCCGCGACGACCGTATGGATAAAACCTGGTTGGCTGGGAAGCAGTTTGTTTGCCATCGATCGAGAATCAAAATCTCGTTTCTGCGTAGAATGAGCCATGCCTGTGCACTCACTCGCTTCATTAAGCAAAACCAACATGGTGCGGTGATTGCTTTTGATGCGCCATCTTGCCGCATTGCAGCACAAGCAATCCGTTATAGTAAAAGAACACTACCGTTAATTTCATGGCTACATTACTCTCTCGATCATAAAAAACATGCAGAGCAAGTGCTAGTCGCAGATCATCACTTGGCCATAAGTTCAGGTATTAAGCAGCAATTAATGAAGCGCGGCGTGCCTTCCGAACGTATTTCTGTCGTTTTCAACCCAGTCACGCCACAGAGCATCACAATTCCACGCCCAGTGGATAAAGCAGTTTTTCTCTATGTAGGGCGGCTGAAATTTGAAGGACAAAAACGTCTTAAAGATATGCTAGATGCTTTTGTTGGGCTTGAAGGCAATTGGGAATGCCATTTTATCGGCGATGGATCCGATGCCAGAAAATGCCAGTCCTACGCGCAACAACTGGGAATTAATGAACGAATTCATTGGCATGGATGGCAAGTAGAACCATGGATATATATTCAACAACATATTCCTGCCGTAAGTACTTTATTACTAACGTCTTCCTTTGAAGGGTTTGGAATGGTTTTAGCCGAAGCGATGTCTTACGGGATTTATTGTGTTAGCAGTGATTGTACCTCTGGACCAAGAGATATCATTAAAAATGATACCAATGGTAAATTGTTTAAAGTTATGGATAGTGTACATTTAAATTTCTTATTAAAAGAAATAATAATAAGAAAAATAAATATATCTAGCGAAGAGATAAAAAAATCAATAGCATTTCTCTATGAAGAGAAATATTATTTAAAATTAAAAAAAATTCTCGAAGAGATAATTGATGAAAAAACATTAAAGGCTTCACTATGAATATCAATGCATTAGTAATTAGTTACAACTCTCCAATTGCAGATTCACCTACATTACAGAGTTTACTTAAAGTTGATTCTAAAAATATAAAATTAACAATACATATATGGAATAATGGACCTAATTTATTTGAAGAACATGATGTTATAAAATACATAAGAGAATGCAACGAAAAAGAAATAGATATTTACATATATCAAGACACAAGAAATATATCATTAGCAAAGATTTACAATTATATAATTAGTAAAAAAAATTTTGATTTTATCGCAATATTGGATCAGGACTCAACAATAAACCCAGATTACATGGAAAATATAATAAAAAATCATAATTATGATCTTATATTCCCTCGGATCATTACAGGTAAAGGTGATGTGCTTACACAAAGCCATCCTCATTCATCAAAAGATAAAAATATTTTGATAAATGAGGGACCTGTGAGTTCAAGCATGAGCTCTATAACCTCAGGATTAGTTCTTTCAAAAAAACTTATTAGCAAGATGGAAAAATATAGAGGCTATGTTTTTGAAGAAAAACTAGGGTTTTATGGCATTGATGTCGACTTTTTCATAATAATTAATCGAATGATAGAAGAAAAAATCCCAATCAATGCATACTGTATTGGTTCAATAAATCATTCACTTTCGTTTGATGATGAAATTGAAGTTAAAAAACCATTTAGATATATTGAGATGCTTTATTTCAAAATATTCTTTAGAAAAAACCACCAGAAGAAAAATATATTAACCACGTTATGGATATGTTTACGAGAGATCTTAAGAGGGAAGATGAATATCTACAACGCAACATCTTTACTATTATTTACATTTACAAATACACATCCAAGATCCAAATTTAACATAAAAAAACACGTAACACACAATCAAAAAATCAAATAAATTTCTAAAAATAGTATAAACTTTAACACACGATAATATACTCAAAGAAGAAAAATGAGATTGGCGTTAAATAAATTTTCTCCACTATAAATATTTATGAAATATACTCTAAATAATTCGAGTTTCAGGAAGGCGGCAAAGAGAGAGAATCTCGATGAACTTACTCAGGTAAGTGATTCGGGTGACTGAACGTAGCCAACGCACATGCAACTTGAAGTATGACGAGTATATAGACTTTTATGATCATCTATTGGGTGAAGCCATTCCGAAAAATTCACTCTCTACTAAATTTATTCCTTTACGGGAGTTAAAATGAAAAAAATAATTACATTTGGTACTTTTGATGTTTTTCACATCGGGCACATAAATATTCTTGAAAGGGCTAAGAAATTAGGAGATTACCTAATTGTTGGTATATCATCAGATGAATTAAATTTCATAAAAAAAAATAGACACCCTATTTATGGACAAAAGGACCGGCTTAAAATATTATCATCATTAAATTTTGTTGACGCAGTATTTATTGAAGAGTCTTTAGAATTAAAGTTAGAATATATAAAAAAATACCAAGCAAATGTATTAGTTATGGGTGATGATTGGTTAGGTAAATTTGACTGGGTAAAGCCCACCTGCGAAGTTGTTTATTTACCAAGAACACCATCTATATCAACAACAGAGATTATTGAAATAGTTAAATTAATTTAAATGGTTACACCCAATAAAACTCAAGACGCAGGTTTGAGCTCCTGAAAACGATCGTGAATTCTGGACGTCAGTGACGTCCGCTATTTCTGGCAGCGTGGTTGAGAAAAAATTGAATATCGCATTCCGAAAATCGCGCGTGTTTTCAAAATAGCGATTATTCCGCGCATACTCGTTCATCACTTTCCACAGGGTGGGATCTCACTTTACTTATTGAAATAGAGAACTTATTTCGATTTTATTGATCTGAGCTTTATCTCCACTAACACTCAGTGAAAGACAATGACTATCTTTAATTATATCAATGAAATA
>NZ_JAUMIO010000035.1:0-38842 GCF_032905925.1 Pectobacterium sp. HCp5_1 | reverse complement strand
GGGTCTGTTTGCTCACAAAACGGGCATTTTACCTCAACCGTTGCCATCAGGCTCTTCTTCTAAATATTTAGGAAAACAGATGAACATTCTACCTGACGATCACCGAGTTGAATACGTGACCCTCTGAATGGCTGCGTGGGTCAAGTGAATAGCCGTAGATTGCAGACAGCAGCCTGCAATCTACGGAAGAAAATAAAAATGACTATTTTTTCATTTCAAGGCTTTTCATTGCCTCTTTGCTTACCCCATGCGTTGAACTGCTAATAACACAGTTATAAGTCTCACTTTCATTAATAACCATAAAAGTGCTCACCGGGTTTTTCATTTTTTTATCAAGAGAGAAAAGAATATAAGCATTGGGTAAGGAACTTGGTTTAAATGCACCAAATGAATAGCTATCAGAGAGACCCAAAGCGGATAAATCGGCCGTTAATTCCATGGGTTGTGTACTGTGTGGCGAAGGGAACATGGATTTTGCCGACATCATCATTGACTGGGTATTAATATTATATTCTGTTGTCACTTTCATGCCGACGTATTTGGATTCAGGCATGTTCAGCTGTTTCTCACACATCGCATCGTGCTGCGGGCTGGGCGTTCCATTTTGCAGGACAGCGTGAATATGTTTGAGTTCAACTTGATCTTTTCCGGTATGTGCTTTTGCCGTGTCATCAGCCTGAGCAAACCCGCTCATCACTAAAGCCGCCGTCGCTACAACATGTAAAATAGTGCTATTTATTGCTTTCATTTTTCCATCCTCTTTTATCTATCTGTAGGGATAACCATATGATCCATGATAACAACCCATTATTTATTAAATAAATAATCGGAATGCCTCATGAAATTTAAATGATACTCCCCAGATAGCGTCGAATAGAAAAAATCACTAAAAACAATAACAACCTTCTTCATTTTAAACGATGTGATTTTTATAAATGCATTCTGGTTATAAACATAGTTAATTTTTAATATTACGTCAAAATCAAACCGACATAAAAAAATAAAATAGAAAAGAGAACCAGAATAAATATAACCAGACTAAGTATTTAATAAAATGATTTATCTACGATATCAACGATCAAGGCACAGCCCAGAGACATCACTCAGCGCACAGCATGGGTTTCTTACGCGATGAAGAAAGCAGAAAGCGTTTAACGGGTTTGATACATGAAAAGAGAAAAGGATACTGAATTGAAGAAAGAAACTAAAAGATTGGAGCGGGAAACGAGACTCGAACTCGCGACCCCGACCTTGGCAAGGTCGTGCTCTACCAACTGAGCTATTCCCGCGTATCGGACAGACATTAACAGGCGTTACGTCTGATTACTGCACACTGCTTGTATGGTGACAATCAGTGATAAAACGTGGAGCGGGAAACGAGACTCGAACTCGCGACCCCGACCTTGGCAAGGTCGTGCTCTACCAACTGAGCTATTCCCGCCCGGGAAATCTTCACACGATGTTGAAGTTCTTTAATTGAAATTCTTCATCGGTATGGGGTGCGCATTATACGAGAAATCCGTTTAACCGCAAGCCCCCCAAAATGAAAAATTATCTGACTGCTGATAAAAAAAACAATATGTTGATAAAATAGACATGCGCCGACAAAACAGGCGTTGTGGCGTACATAGCAGCAGATCGCGGCACATCACGCCCTAGCCGTTTTGCTTCAACGACTACAGCCGCAGAAAGTTCTCACGGTAATAGGCCAATTCCGCCAGTGATTCGCGAATGTCGTCCATTGCCTGATGCGTGCCTTGCTTCTTAAAGCCCGTCAGGATTTCTGGCTTCCAGCGTCGCGCCAGTTCTTTGAGCGTGCTGACATCCAGATAGCGGTAGTGGAAGTAGGCTTCCAGCTCTGGCATATAGCGGAACAGGAAGCGGCGATCCTGGCCGATGCTGTTGCCACAGATCGGCGATTTACCCGCCGGTACCCATTTTTGTAGAAACGCCAGCGTTTCCAACTCGGCAGCGCGTTCATCCATCGTGCTGGCTTTGACGCGATCCGTCAGGCCGCTGGCACCGTGCGTACGCATATTCCAGTCATCCATCAGCGCCAGTTGGCTGTCTGACTGATGCACCGCCATGACCGGCCCTTCAGCCAACACGTTCAAATTTGCATCCGTCACCAGCGTTGCGATCTCAATGATGCGATCGTGATCCGGGTTCAGACCCGTCATCTCGAGATCGATCCAGATCAGGTTATTTTCATCTACCATCGTGGGAATTCCTGTTGCATTGTGCCCTGTCGTCGATACAAGGATACCAGTATCAATCTCAATGCTGATACCGATAAGGTGGTATCAGTTAATTAAAATCAAATAGGGTGTATTATAGTCCGTTCAAACGCGGCGGGCGATAACGCACTGCCGCGAACGATAAATCGTCTTAAGTGAGGCTCAGTGAGCAAAAAGAAACTGTCGAAAGGTCAGCAGCGTCGGGTTAGCGCAAACCACCAGCGTCGCCTGAAAAAAACGGAAAGCAAAGTCGAATGGGAAGATAGCCAATTGGGCGATGCGCAGGAAGGCATTATCATCAGCCGATTCGGTATGCACGCCGATGTGGAAGCCGCCGATGGCGTGGTGCACCGCTGCAACATTCGTCGGACCCTTTCATCGCTGGTTACGGGCGATCGCGTCGTCTGGCGCCCAGGCCATGAATCACTCGCAGGCATCAGCGGGATCGTGGAAGCCGTTCACCCCCGCCATTCCGTCCTGACTCGCCCCGACTATTACGATGGCATTAAACCGATCGCCGCCAATATCGATCAGATCGTGATCGTTTCGGCGATCTTGCCTGAGCTGTCGCTGAACATTATCGATCGCTATCTGGTCGCCTGCGAAACGCTGGAGATCGACCCGCTGATCGTGCTGAACAAAATTGACCTGCTGGATGACAAATCTCGCCAGTTTGTTGATAAACAAATGGATATCTACCGCGCCCTCGACTATCGCGTGCTGATGGTTTCCAGCCATACTCAACAGGGTATCCCTGAATTGGAGCAAGCCCTCACCGACCGTATCAGCATTTTCGCCGGACAGTCAGGTGTCGGGAAATCCAGTCTGCTTAACGCGCTGCTCGCACTGGGCGAAGAACGGATTCTGGTGAATGAGGTGTCTGATAACTCAGGATTGGGGCAACACACCACCACCGCCTCCCGGCTTTACCACTTCCCGCACGGCGGCGACGTGATCGACTCACCGGGCGTGCGTGAATTTGGTCTGTGGCATCTGGAGCCTGAACAGGTGACAAGTGGTTTCATTGAGTTACGTAAATATATCGGCTCATGTAAGTTCCGCGACTGCAAACATGAAAACGATCCAGGCTGCGCGATCAATGCTGCACTTGCGCGCGGAGAGATTGCCACAGAGCGTTTTGATAACTATCACCGGATTCTGGAAAGCATGGCGCAAGTAAAAACGCGTAAAGGCTTTTCGGATACAGATAACTGACATTTATCATGACCATCGTTACAATGCGCCCCCTTTGAGGGTAAGTGAATGCGCTTATTCTCTCTGGGCTACCGCTGACAACGTCAAGTGTGTTCCCCAGACAGCTTGTTTTATGACGCACTATTAATCCAAGAGGCTCACAGTGCTGGATAATATCAAAATCAAATTACAGTATTGGCTTCCCAAGATCTGGCTAACCCGCTTAGCGGGCTGGGGAGCAAATAAGCGAGCAGGAAAACTCACCAAGCTGGTGATCGATCTGTTTGTCCGCCAATACAACGTCAACATGCAGGAAGCGCAGCAGCCGGATACCGCCTCCTACCGCACGTTTAACGAATTTTTCGTTCGCCCTCTGCGTCCTGGCATTCGCCCTGTCGATCCTCATGCGCACCGTCTGGTGCAGCCCGCTGACGGCGTGCTGTCGCAGTTTGGCCCTATTACCGACGGCAAGCTAATTCAGGCGAAGAACCACGACTACACGCTGGAAGCGTTGTTGGCTGGCAACTATGTGATGGCCGATCTGTTCCGCGACGGTCTGTTTGCCACCATCTATCTTTCGCCGCGTGATTATCACCGCCTCCACATGCCGTGCGACGGCGTACTGCGCGAGATGATTTATGTGCCGGGTGACCTGTTCTCCGTCAATCTGCTGACGGCCGATAACGTGCCGAATCTGTTTGCACGTAACGAACGCGTCATTTGCCTGTTTGATACTGCATTCGGCCCATTGGCACAGATTCTGGTGGGTGCGACCATTGTCGGTAGCATCGAAACCGTGTGGTCAGGCGTGGTGACCCCACCGCGTGAAGGCATCATCAAGCGTTGGACTTACCCGCAGGCGGGTGAAGAAGGTGCCGTCGTACTGGCAAAAGGCGAAGAAATGGGTCGCTTCAAGCTGGGCTCAACCGTGATTAACCTGTTTGCCGCAGGCAATAATCTCCAGTTTGCTGCTCACCTGAATACCATGAGCGTAACGCGTATGGGCGAGCCGTTTGCCGAAGTCCGTCAGGATGAGCAAACGCCTGTTGTCTTCCCGGAAGGCACCGAGCTGGAAGCTAACGACGCCGCACTATCGCCTGCCGCGGTAGCATCTGAGCCCGCTCAGGTTGAGGGACAAAATCCTGCGGTTGAGGCATCCGGCCAGACGGGCCACAAACCCGACGCGCCGTAAATAACGGCCGACTTTAGTCGCTTGTAAGAGTGTTGTTTGTAATAAAGGTAGCTAACGTGCGTCTGATTCTGACTTTTCTTTTGGGATGTTTATTATCAACTGCCGCGTTGGCTGCCACTGCGCCCAATGAGGCGCAGCTACGCCAGCAGCTACAGCAGGCGGAGGCCAACAAAGGTGCAGCCGATCAGGCGAAAATCGTTGAAGAATATCAGGCTGCGCTGAACACCCTGCAGGATCGCAAAGAGTCACTGGAGCGCGCCACACAGTATCAACGCGTTATTGATGATTTCCCCAAGCTGGTTCAGGAGCTACGTCGCCAGCTTAATGCCGAAGACGGCAAACCGTCGTCTATTTCAGACAGTCTCTCCAGCAACGATCTTGAACAGCAGTTACTGCAAACCAGTAGCCAACTGCTGGAACAGGCTCGCCAGCTCCAACAGGAACAGGATCGGCTGCGTGAAATCAGCGACTCACTGAGCCAGCTTCCGCAGCAGCAAACCGAAGCCAGCCGCATGCAAAGCGATGCGGAACGCCGTATTCAGTCTCTCGGTACGCCTGCTACCCCACTGGGGCAAGCGCAGCTCGTCGCGCTTCAGGCCGAATCTGCCCTGCGCAAAAGCCGGGTCGACGAACTGGAGCTGGCACAGCTTTCAGCCAGCAATCGTCAGGAGCTATCCCGGTTACGTGTCGAACTGTATAAAAAGCGCCACGACAGGCTGGATCTGCTGCAACAGGATTTACGCAGCAGACTCAACAATATGCGCCAGCGCGAAGCCGAACAGGCATTAGAGCGCACAGAGCTGCTCGCTGAACAAAGTGGCGATTTACCCAGCGTCATCAGCAAGCAGCTACAGGTTAACCGCGAGCTTTCCGTCGCGCTGAACCAGCAAGCGCAGCGGATGGACCTCATTGCTTCTCAGCAACGTCAGGCTGCCACGCACACCATTCAGGTTCGTCAGGCGCTGAGCACCATCCGCGAACAGGCACAGTGGCTCGGCGTTTCACCGATATTAGGTGAAACGTTACGGGCACAGATCGCCCGCCTGCCGGAAATGCCCAAGCCTCAGTTGCTGGATAGCGACATGGCGCAGTTGCGCGTACAGCGGCTGCACTTTGAAGACCTGATCAACAAACCGCAGGATCTTGATAAAGCCAAACAGGACAACGGCGATCCGCTGACCAGCGCACAGCAGCGTATCCTGACCGATCAGATGCGAACCCAGCGCGACCTGCTGACTTCGCTGATCTCCGGCTGTGATTCACAAATACTCGAACTAACCAAACTCAAAGTCGCCAATAACCAGTTGGCGGATGCGCTAACCGAAACACGGGAAGCAGCCCATCGCGACCTGTTCTGGGTTGCGGATGTCGATCCCGTGACGTTCGCCTATCCGCTCAAACTGGTACAGGATCTGACGCGCCTGCTGTCATTAGACACGCTGACGCAGCTGGGTAGCGCGCTGGTGATGATGGTGACCAGTCAGGAAACCGTGCTGCCGCTGCTGGGCGCGCTGCTGCTGGTTGGCTTTAGTATCAGCTCGCGCCGTCACTATCATGCGTTTATGGAGCGTGCCAGCAGCCGCGTCGGTAAGGTCACACTCGATCACTTTATGCTGACGCTGCGTACCGTGTTCTGGTCCATCCTTACCGCCCTGCCGCTACCGGTGCTCTGGGCCGCGCTGGGATACGGGCTGCAAAACGCCTGGCCTTACCCGATTGCCGTCGCTATCGGCGACAGCGTGACTGCCACCGTGCCGTTGATGTGGCTGGTGATGATCAGCGCCTCATTCTCGCATCCGCAGGGGCTGTTCATTGTCCACTTCCGCTGGTCGCCGGAGCGCGTAGCCAGAGCGATGCGCTACTACCGTCTCTCGATTGCCTTTATCGTGCCGCTGATTATGGCGCTGATTACGTTCGATAAGCTCAACGATCGCGAGTTTTCCAGCACGCTGGGACGGCTCTGCTTCATCCTGCTCTGTATGGCGCTGAGTCTGGTCACCACTGGGCTAAAACGCGCGGGTATCCCGCTGTATCTGGATAAAGAAGGCTCGGGGGAAAACTCCGTTAACCGAGCGATGTGGAACATCCTGATCGCCATGCCGCTTGTTGCCGCGCTGGCTTCCTGCATCGGCTATCTGGCCACCGCACAGGCGCTGTTAGCTCGTCTGGAAACCTCCGTCTCTATCTGGTTCTTCCTGCTAGTGGTTTACCACATTATTCGCCGTTGGATGCTGATTCAGCGCCGCCGCATCGCCTTCGATCGCGCCAAACAGCGACGTTCGGAAATTCTGGCGCAGCGTGCCAAAGGTGAAGAAGACACGCCGTCTGCGTCGTCCCATGAAAGCAGTTCGGACGCGGTGGAAGAACCCGTCGTCGATCTGGATGCCATCAGCGCCAAGTCCCTGCAGCTAGTACGCTCCATTCTGACGCTGATCGCACTGGTTTCTGTTATCGCGCTGTGGTCGGAAATTCATTCTGCCTTTGCATTCCTGGAAAATATCAGCCTGTGGGATGTCTCCAGTACGGTCAAAGGCGTGGAGAGCGTGCAGGCGATTACGCTGGGGTCGGTGCTGATCGCGATTCTGATCTTCATTGTTACCGCGCAGTTGGTACGTAACCTGCCCGCCCTGCTGGAGCTGGCGATCCTACAGCATCTGGATCTATCGCCGGGCAGCGGCTACGCCATTACCACCATCAGCAAATATATTCTGATGCTGATCGGCTGCCTGATGGGCTTCTCGCTGATCGGGATCGAATGGTCGAAACTGCAATGGCTGGTTGCTGCACTGGGTGTGGGACTCGGGTTCGGCTTACAGGAGATCTTTGCCAACTTTATCTCCGGCCTGATCATCCTGTTTGAGAAACCGATCCGCATCGGCGATACGGTCACGATCCGCGATCTTACGGGTAGCGTCATGCGGATTAACACCCGCGCCACCACCATTTCCGACTGGGATAGAAAAGAGATCATCGTGCCGAACAAGGCATTTATCACCGAGCAGTTTATCAACTGGTCGCTGTCGGATTCCGTCACGCGTGTGGTGATGACGGTGCCAGCTCCGGCGAACGCGAACAGTCAGGAAGTCACAGAACTGCTGATGGATGCGGTGAAGCGCTGTTCGCTGATTCTGGATACACCAGAGCCCGAAGCCTTCCTGGTTGACCTGCAACAGGGGATTCAGATTTTCGAGCTGCGCGTGTTCGCCGCCGAAATGGGGCACCGTATGCCGCTGCGCCACGAACTGCATCAGTTGATTCTGGAAAACTACCGCAAACACAATCTGGAGCTTCCTTTCCCACCGTTCCAGGTGAAAATGGACAATCTGTCGCGCAGTGGAAAAACGCTGACGCCACGGCAGCGGACGCCGGGCAGCTTATAAGAAGGGAAAACGGGCGGCGGCCAGATGTGGCAGCGCCCTACTTCAAACGGATTACGCGCGATCGACAGAGAACGCGATCACATCACTCAGCCTCTCGGCATTCAGCGCCAGCATGATCAAACGATCCACACCTAACGCCACACCCGCACACTCCGGCAGACCGTGTTTCAACGCCGCCAGCAGGTTTTCATCAATCGGCTGCTGTGGCAAATCCCGCGCGGCACGCTTGCGATTATCCTGCTCGAAACGCTGACGTTGTTCATCGGCATCGGTCAATTCACGGAAGCCGTTCGCCAATTCAATCCCCTTGAAATAGACTTCAAAACGCTCGGCGACACGATGGTCTTCCGAACTGATCTCGGCCAGTGAAGCCTGCGTTGCAGGGAAATGATAGACAAACGCCGGTTTGTCGCGCCCGATATGCGGCTCAACGCCAAAGGTGAACAGCATCTGCACCAGCGAATCGCGATCGTCTTCACGGCAGGCGATATCGCCCAGCCCGAGTTTTTCTGCTGCTTCGCGCAGCTGCGCTTTATCAACAGACAGAGGGTCGATCTCCAGATGGCGTAAAAACGCCTGCTGATAGGAGAGCATTTCCGCGCTTTCACAATCCAGTACCTGCTGCAACAGGTCATCGACCTCATTCATCAGGCGGTACATATCATAGTGAGGGCGATACCATTCCAGCATAGTGAATTCTGGATTGTGGTGTCGGCCTGATTCTTCATTGCGGAAACTACGACACAGTTGAAAGATCGGTCCGCTACCGGCAGCCAGCAGACGCTTCATGTGGTATTCCGGGCTGGTCATCAAATACAGCGTCATGCCATCCGCAGCACCGGGACCAACGAAGCGGGTCTGGAACGGGTATAAGAAAATATCCGTTACCGTAGCCTGGCTCATGGCAGGCGTTTCGACCTCCAGTACACCACGATCGGTGAAGAAACGTCGGACAGCAGCAATGATCGACGCTCGTTTCAACAAATTAGCGACAGAAGCACTAGGTTGCCAACTTGTCGTCTCGCTCATGGTTCTTACTCCAAAGTCAAACAGGGGGTGCAGTCTACCCGCATCAGCCCAAATTTCCAGCGGAAAAAAGGCCAGACGCGCTTTTCAGCAATGCATGATCTCCCCTCCAAGAGGGAGCGGTCAGGATAGCCGCTATAAATTATACCCAGTGGATCATTTTCTTATATCCACCTCAAAAGGGTTATTAAAGAAATAAAAGCATCATTTCCCCCTAAATAAGCCTTTCGATCACGTTTTTATCAATAAATACGCAGCCTGCTGAAAAAACCACAAAATGCGGGATCACATCAAATTTCATCTACCCATAATTCGGTATAATCATTCCCACACAAAAATTATAGGTTTATCTATTCTTTATACCTCTATCACATAATTTTCAGCGGGTTTGATATTAAGCTCGGATATTAAAGACAGAAACGAATAGATATTATTTTTTTATTTTAACTTAATTAACTTAAGTAACTGGAGGAATGCATTGCAAACCTTTAATGCCGATTTGGCCATTATCGGGGCCGGAGGAGCTGGCCTACGAGCGGCAATTGCTGCCGCAGAAGCCAACCCTCAACTGAAAATTGCGCTGATCTCAAAAGTCTACCCAATGCGTAGCCATACCGTGGCGGCAGAAGGTGGGTCAGCAGCAGTAACTCAGGAACACGATAGCTTCGATTATCACTTCAACGACACCGTATCGGGTGGCGACTGGCTGTGTGAACAAGACGTGGTTGAGCACTTCGTCAAACACTGCCCGGAAGAGATGATTCAACTGGAACAGTGGGGCTGCCCCTGGAGCCGTAAACCAGATGGTTCTGTCAACGTTCGCCGCTTTGGCGGGATGAAGATCGAACGCACCTGGTTTGCCGCCGATAAAACCGGCTTCCACATGCTGCATACCCTGTTCCAAACTTCCCTTAAATATCCGCAAATCCAACGCTTCGACGAGCACTTTGTCCTCGATGTTCTGGTCGATGACGGTCAAGCGCGCGGTCTTGTTGCCATCAATATGATGGAAGGTTCGCTGATTCAGATCCGCGCTAACGCCGTGGTGCTGGCGACAGGCGGCGCAGGCCGCGTGTACCGTTACAACACCAACGGCGGCATCGTCACAGGCGATGGCATGGGCATGGCATTCCGCCACGGCGTCCCGCTGCGTGATATGGAATTCGTTCAGTATCACCCAACCGGTTTGCCCGGCTCCGGTATCCTGATGACTGAAGGCTGTCGCGGCGAAGGCGGCATCATGGTCAACAAAGACGGCTACCGTTACCTGCAAGACTACGGCATGGGCCCGGAAACGCCGCTTGGCGAGCCGAAAAACAAATACATGGAGCTGGGGCCGCGCGATAAGGTCTCGCAGGCGTTCTGGCACGAATGGCGCGCAGGCCGCACCGTCTCAACCCCGTTGGGCGATGTGGTTTACCTCGATCTGCGCCACCTCGGCGAGAAGAAACTGCAGGAACGTCTGCCGTTCATCTGCGAACTGGCAAAAGCCTATGTCGGTGTCGATCCGGTGAAAGAGCCGATTCCTATCCGTCCTACCGCGCACTACACAATGGGCGGCATTGAAACCGATCAGAACTGCGAAACCCGCATCAAGGGTCTGTTCGCCGTCGGCGAATGTTCCTCGGTTGGTCTGCACGGTGCGAACCGTCTCGGTTCCAACTCGCTGGCCGAACTGGTGGTCTTCGGTCGCGTTGCGGGTGAGCATGCCGTACAGCGCGCACAGGCAGCAGCACCGGCCAACGGCACGGCGCTGGATGCACAAACCCGCGACATCGAACAGCGTCTGCATGACCTGATGAATCAGGAAGGCACCGAAAGCTGGGCGAAAATCCGTGACGAAATGGGCATGTCGATGGAAGAAGGCTGCGGTATTTACCGCACCACCGATCTGATGCAGAAAACCGTCGATAAGATGGCAGAGCTGAAAGAACGCTTCAAACGCGTGAAAATCACCGACCGCTCCAGCGTGTTCAATACCGACCTGCTGTACACCGTTGAGCTGGGCCATAGCCTGGATGTTGCGGAATGTATGGCGCACTCGGCGATCAACCGTAAAGAGTCCCGCGGCGCCCACCAGCGTCTGGATGACGGTTGCACCGAACGTGATGACGTTAACTTCCTGAAGCATACGCTGGCGTTCTATAACCCGGAAGGCGCACCTCGTCTGGAGTATAGCGATGTGAAGATTACCAAGCTTCCACCGGCCAAACGCGTATATGGTGCAGAAGGTGATACGCAGGAAGGCAGCAAGAAGGAGCAGGCGAATGGCTGAGATGATCAAAACCCTGAAAATGGAAGTCATGCGCTATAACCCTGAACAGGACAGCGAACCGTATTTTGAGACGTTCGATGTCCCGTACAACACGCAGACCTCCCTGCTGGATGCGCTGGGTTATATCAAAGATAACCTGGCACCGGACCTCTCCTACCGCTGGTCCTGCCGTATGGCGATCTGTGGTTCCTGCGGCATGATGGTGAATAACGTCCCTAAACTGGCCTGTAAAACCTTTCTGCGTGAATACACGAACGGTCTGAAGGTCGAAGCGCTGGGCAACTTCCCCATCGAACGCGATTTAGTGGTCGATATGACCCACTTTATCGAGAGCCTGGAAGCCATCAAGCCGTACATCATCGGCAACGATCGTAAGCCTGCTGACGGCCCGAACAAGCAGACTCCGGCGCAAATGGCGAAGTATCACCAGTTCTCCGGCTGTATTAACTGTGGCCTGTGCTATGCGGCATGCCCACAGTTCGGCCTGAACCCTGAGTTCATCGGTCCGGCAGCAATTACGCTGGCGCACCGTTATAACCTGGACAACCGCGATCACGGCAAGAAAGAGCGTATGGCGCAGTTGAACGGAAATAACGGCGTCTGGACCTGTACGTTTGTGGGCTACTGCTCAGAAGTGTGTCCGAAGCACGTCGATCCTGCCGCTGCCATCCAGCAAGGCAAAGTCGAAAGCGCGAAAGACTTCATGATCGCCATGCTGAAACCACAATAAGGGAGGGACAATGATGACATCTAAACGTAAAGCGTATGTTCGCGGTATGTCGCCGACCTGGTGGAAAAAGCTGGGGTTCTACCGCTTTTATATGTTGCGTGAAGGGACTGCCGTCCCTGCCGTCTGGTTCAGCATCGTGCTGATGTTTGGCGTTTTCGCGCTAAAAAACGGGCCGGAAGGCTGGGCAAACTTCGTCAGCTTCCTGCAAAACCCGCTGGTGCTGCTGATCAATATCGTTGCTCTGCTCGCTGCTGCGCTGCATACCAAAACCTGGTTTGAACTGGCACCGAAGGCCAGCATCATCGTGATTAAAGATGAAAAAATGGGGCCAGAGCCGATCATTAAAGGGCTGTGGGCTGTCACCGTGGTGGTAACCGTAGCCGTTCTGGCGATCGCCTTACTATTCTGAACAGGAGAAATAATGTGATTAACCCAACGCCAAAACGTTCTGACGAACCGCCTTTCTGGGGCCTGTTCGGCGCTGGTGGGATGTGGAGCGCGTTCTTCGCTCCGGTGATCATTCTGCTGGTCGGCGTGATGCTGCCTCTGGGCTTGTTTCCGGACGCGTTAACCTATGAGCGCATCGCCGCGTTCAGCCAGAGCTTTATCGGCCGTGTCTTTTTACTGCTGATGATTGTACTGCCGCTCTGGTGTGGCCTGCATCGTATCCACCATGCGATGCATGACCTGAAAATCCACGTTCCTGCCGGAAAATGGGTGTTCTACGGTCTGGCGGCCATCCTGACCGTGGTTACCGTTATCGGTGTCGTTACGCTGTAGAGGTAACATCTGTAAATTTGTACCTAACGGCCTGTACGAGATCGTCGCAGGCCGTATTATTTCCCCGCCTGACCACGTCCATCGTCTACACTGGAACAAAGATGAAAACGATGAGATGTCAATATGATGCCCTTTAACGCTATTCGCTTTAACAGCACGTTATTCAAAAGCCTTCTCTTCACCATCAGACGACGTGGGAAAGCCTGCGTTGCCGCGTTGATAGCACTCTTTTCTGTCGCCTGTAGCGTGACGCCGCCCAATAACGTCACCGTCGTGGAAAACTTTGACGTCAATCGTTACCTCGGTACATGGTATGAGATCGCCCGCCTCGACCACCGTTTTGAACGCAATATGGAACGCGTGACAGCAACCTATAGCCCAAGGGATGACGGCGGAATCAAGGTGATCAATCGTGGCTTTAACGTCGAAAAACAGGAATGGAAAGAGAGCATCGGGAAAGCGTATTTCACGGGTTCGCCTCAGCGTGGCGCGCTAAAAGTGTCGTTCTTCGGGCCGTTCTATGGCGGCTACAACATTATTGAGCTGGACGACGACTACCGCTACGCCCTGATTTGCGGGCCGAACCGCGACTACCTGTGGATTCTCTCACGCACGCCAACGTTGGATCCTGCGACACGCGACAAACTGGTCGCCACAGCCAAACGCTACGGCTTCCCGACAGAAGCGCTTATTTGGGTCAATCAGTAATCTGAGTGTATTGACCGCAATACAAAAAGAAAACCGCGCCCGGCAGACAAATATAATCGGTTCGGCGCGGTTCTTTTAACATGAACGTGGAAAAAGGAATAAACAAGGAAAGACCGAACGCGCCCTGCAATATTTTCACTATTCCGGTAAAGGCGACCTGATAGCTAATCCGATTTGCAGATTCCTGCAAAAAGCATGCGAATAATACAATACCTCGATTGACCAATTATCCAGATTCGACCACTGAAATAGCGTAAATGTCCGTATCAGGCGACCTCCATAAATATATTACTCAACGTCAGCATGCTGGCAGGCATGGCAAGAGGCGACGTTATTACTTCACCGAGCGATCCACATTTTCATTTCCTCAATGTATGGAAGAAAACACCATCACGGTATTTTCTTCCACTCGGAAACGTTATTACGACTTATTTCCCACGTTGGGCTATTGGGCGCTGCGCTGAATGGCCTTCCCACCCGCTTCAACATCTTGCCCAACGCCGCGGGTGGTATTGCACCCAACCACTGCAGAGAGAATAACCAGAGAGAAAATGGCAACAAAAGCTTTCTTCAACATACTCGATTCCTTCTTTATGAGAATAGGATTTCAACGGTACGAAAGTGACTGCTTTTTAAGCGTAGCCAATTTTAATGCTTGTGGCGGTTTTTTCGGATGAGGGGCAAAACAGGGGAAAGACTTGAATGAGAAAAAATGAATTAAAAAGGCCGCCCTCACAGAAGGCGGCCTTCTTCGCATTAATTACTTAACGCGTGAAACGTATTCGCCAGAACGCGTGTCAACTCTGACAACTTCGCCGATCTGTACGAACAATGGTACTTTAACGACCGCGCCAGTGCTCAGCGTTGCTGGCTTACCGCCAGTACCGGCAGTGTCGCCTTTCAGGCCTGGGTCGGTATCGGTGATTTCAGCTTCGATGAAATTCGGTGGCTGAACGGCGATAGGACGACCATCCCACAGGGTAACGATACATTCGGCGTTGTCTTGCAGCCATTTTGCCGCATCACCAACGGTCTTCTCTTCAACCTGATGCTGTTCAAACGTCTCAGGGTGCATGAAGTGGTAGAACTCACCGTCGTTGTACAGGTAGTTCATGTTGGTATCAACGACGTCTGCGCCTTCTGCAGAATCGGTAGACTTGAAGGTTTTTTCAACGCGAGAGCCCGTCAACAGGCGACGCATTTTTACGCGAGCAAAAGCCTGGCCTTTACCCGGCTTAACAAACTCACTGGATTCGACGGCATACGGTTCGCCTTCGAATATGATTTTAAGACCGGAACGGAAATCGTTGCTAGAATAAGTCGCCATAAAGGCCCTCTACAATTTTAATACTGGTACGAAGCCAAAAAATGGCACACATTGTAACCCTAAATATACCTTCCAGAGAAGATTGGTTGCAGCAACTTGCGGACGTAATTACCGATCCTGATGAATTACTGCAACTTTTGGCACTGAGCGATCACGCTAAACTCCGGCAAGGCCGTGATGCACGCCGGCTTTTTGCGCTGCGTGTACCGCGCGCCTTCGCGGCACGGATGCAAAAAGGCAATCCTGACGATCCGTTGCTGCTACAGGTATTGACCGCGCATGAGGAGTTTATCGCCACCCCAGGCTTCACTCATGACCCGCTTGATGAGCAACACAGCGTCGTGCCGGGGCTACTGCACAAATATCACAACCGTGCCTTGCTGCTGGTTAAAGGCGGCTGTGCGGTAAACTGCCGCTACTGCTTCCGCCGCCATTTCCCCTATCAGGATAATCAGGGCAACAAGGCAAACTGGCGTCAGGCGCTGGATTATATCCGCCAGCACCCAGAACTGGATGAAATTATTTTTTCCGGTGGCGACCCGCTGATGGCTAAAGACCACGAGCTGGATTGGCTGATCACCGAGCTGGAACACATCCCACATCTGAAACGCCTGCGCATTCATAGCCGTTTGCCGGTGGTCATCCCTGCACGTATTACCGATGCGCTGTGCGATCGCCTGTCACGTAGTTCGCTTCAGGTGTTGCTGGTGACGCATATTAACCACCCGCAGGAAATTGATCCTGATTTAACACAAAGTATGGCGCGTTTGCGCCGTGCAGGCGTGACGCTGCTCAACCAAAGCGTGCTGCTGCGCGGAGTGAATGACAGTGCAGAGACACTCGCCCGGCTCAGCAATGCGCTATTTGACGCAGGAATTCTGCCTTATTACCTGCACGTGCTGGATAAGGTTCAGGGTGCCGCGCATTTTCTGGTAGATGACAACGAGGCGCGCGTCTTAGTCAAAGCGCTGCTGAAGAAGGTATCCGGCTATCTGGTGCCCCGTCTGGCACGGGAAATCGGTGGGGAAGCCAGCAAAACGCCGCTGGATTTAGGGATGAAGCAGCATCAGGATGACGCTGGGATAGTCGGTTGAGCAATACGTTAGGAAAGCGGTGAGAGCAAAATGCCACTCTCACCGGGTTTTTCTTTAGCTTAAGGACACTTGTAGACGCTGCCGCTCATCTTGCTGTCCAGCGGCGCAAAGCTTGACCAGAAGGTCTCACTCGGACTGGTTGCACCATAGACCGTATTGCCTCCCATCGCCGCCGCTTTATTACGCAGATCGTTTGCCGCACCGCGCATAGAACTGCCGTCGCTATGGTTGCCCGCCAGCCAGTTAGACTGGCTACCGCTAGCCTGCCCCAACAGCTGACATTCGCTGCCTGGCTTGGTATCCGTGAACGTCACGGCCTGCCCGGCGGCGCTGAGTTGGCTACTGCTACTGCTGCATCCCGCCAGCAACACTGCCGCGGCTAGTCCCAACAAAATACGAACCTGCATGTCTTCCTCCTTGCGATTGAAAAACCAAAGGGCACAGGCCCGATTAGTTACGCCACGCTTTGAAGCGGTTGATCAGTCCGTTGGTAGAACTGTCATGGCTGTCGATCGTACTGTCATTTTCCAGCTCTGGCAGAATACGGTTTGCCAGTTGTTTCCCTAACTCCACGCCCCACTGATCGAATGTGAAGATGTTCAGGATCGCGCCCTGAGTGAAGATTTTGTGCTCATACAGTGCAATCAGCGCGCCCAGGCTGTACGGGGTGATTTCGCGCAGCAGGATAGAGTTGGTCGGGCGATTGCCTTCGAATACTTTAAACGGCGCGACGTGTTCAACTTCTTTTGGACTTTTGCCTGCCGCCGCAAATTCTGCTTCTACCACCTCACGGCTCTTCCCGAACGCCAGTGCTTCCGTCTGTGCAAAGAAGTTCGACAGCAGCTTGCTGTGATGATCGCTCAATGGGTTATGACTCACCGCTGGCGCAATGAAATCACACGGAACCAGCTTGGTGCCCTGATGGATCAACTGGTAGAACGCATGCTGGCCGTTCGTACCTGGTTCACCCCAGATAATCGGCCCGGTCTGGTAATCCACTGGATTGCCATTGCGATCGGCAGATTTCCCGTTGGATTCCATATTTCCCTGTTGGAAATAGGCGGCAAAACGGTGCATGTATTGGTCATACGGCAGAATCGCTTCAGTTTCAGCACCGAAGAAATTGTTGTACCAAATGCCGATCAGCGCCAGCAGCACTGGCAGGTTTTTCTCCGCTGGCGTGGAAGCAAAGTGCTTGTCCATCGCGTGCGCGCCGCTCAGCAGTTTTTCAAAGTTATCAAAGCCCAGAGAGAGAATGATCGACAGCCCAATCGCCGACCACAGAGAGTAGCGTCCGCCAACCCAGTCCCAGAATTCGAACATGTTGTCGGTATCGATACCAAATTCGCCGACGGCTTTCGCGTTGGTGGACAGCGCAGCAAAGTGCTTGGCAACATGTTTCTCGTCCTGCGCCGTTTTCAGGAACCAGTCGCGAGCGCTGTGCGCGTTGGTCATGGTTTCCTGCGTGGTGAAGGTTTTCGACGCGACGAGGAACAGCGTAGTTTCTGGGTTCAGCGGCTTCAACGTTTCAGCGATGTGCGTGCCGTCAACGTTGGAGACAAAGTGCATGTTGAGGTGATTTTTATAAGGCTTCAGCGCTTCCGTTACCATGAACGGGCCCAGATCGGAGCCACCGATACCGATGTTAACCACGTCGGTAATGGTTTTGCCGGTATAGCCTTTCCACTCACCGCCAATCACGCGTTCGCTGAAATCTTTCATCTTCGCCAGCACCGCGTTGACTTCCGGCATCACATCTTTGCCATCTACCAGAATCGGCGTGTTGCTGCGGTTACGCAGGGCAACGTGCAGAACGGCGCGGTCTTCCGTGCGGTTGATTTTCTCGCCAGCAAACATGGACTGAATCGCCGCAGACAGGTCGGTTTCCCGTGCCAGCGCGTGCAGTTTTTCCATCGTTTCTGCCGTGATGCGGTTTTTGGAGTAATCCACCAGCATCTGATCGTCGAACGTCGCGGAAAAATGCGTGAAACGCTCGCTATCTTGTGCAAACAGCTCGCTGATTTGCACGTCTTTCATCGCGTCAAAATGGTGTTGTAATGCCTGCCAGGCGGCAGTTTGGCTTGGATTAATATTTTTCATAATGCGACTTTCTCTCTAAGCATGAGTTCAAAGTGACTGAATCGATTGTATCCCTTAAAATCCAGATTGAGATCCCTTTTCTTGCTAAAAGCGGTTCATGCCGTTTTGTTTATTGACAGAAACCGCATAACCCGTTATTTGTAACACCGTACTTGCACACTCGGTGTGCAAGCCAGAAGAGGCGCATCGCCCAGGTAAGATATCGGAGGAACCGTAATCCGCTGATGATATCTGAGGGGGAGCGATGCCGAGATGCGGTGAAAATACGGTTTTCACCCTATCGACTACAGAGGCTGAATCCTCTGGGTTGTCACCGGATTTGTCCTGATGGACATCCAGCAAGGTGGAGCGCTTCTGGGTGTATCGTAGTCATTTTTTCTACGCCTGCCCCCTACTTTTGCTCTCCCCCTGTGCCAAGGCTGATTAATGGAATGCTGTTTACTGAAAAACAGCCTACCCCCTGACACGAGGTTTTTTGACATGTCTGCAACTGAAGTCTCCGCAAACGCGAACTCTACCGTTATTGCCAAATTTGGCGGCACCAGCGTGGCGGACTTTGACGCCATGAATCGCAGTGCCGATGTGGTGTTATCCAATCCGAATGTGCGCGTTGTGGTGCTGTCAGCATCAGCGGGTATCACGAATTTACTGGTCGCGCTCGCGGAAGGTCAAACGCCGGAAACGCGCGCCGAGCATCTGGCAAAAATCCGCCAAATCCAATACGCCATCATCGACAGACTGACCAATCAAAGCGTGATTCGCGATGAGATTGATCGCATGCTGGACAGCGTCACTACCCTGTCTGAAGCGGCGGCGCTCGCGACGTCAAACGCCCTGACCGATGAACTGGTCAGCCACGGCGAACTCATGTCTACCCTGCTGTTTGTCGAGATTCTGCGCCAGCGTGATGTCGTTGCAGAATGGTTCGATGTGCGCAAAATCATGCGTACCGACGATCACTTTGGCCGTGCTCAGCCGGACTGTGACGTACTGGGCGAACTGACTCGCAGCCAGCTGCAGCCGCGTCTTGAGCAAGGTCTGGTGATCACTCAGGGTTTTATCGGTAGCGAAGCAAAAGGCCGCACGACCACGTTGGGTCGCGGCGGTAGCGATTATACGGCGGCACTGCTGGGCGAAGCACTCAACGTCAGCCGGATTGATATCTGGACCGATGTTCCCGGCATCTACACCACCGATCCACGCGTGGTGCCGACCGCAAAACGCATCGACCAAATCATGTTTGAAGAAGCCGCCGAAATGGCGACATTTGGCGCGAAAGTCCTGCACCCGGCCACGCTGCTGCCTGCGGTGCGTAGCGATATTCCAGTGTTCGTCGGTTCCAGCAAAGATCCGGCCGCTGGCGGTACGCTGGTGTGCAATAAAACCGAAAATCCGCCGCTGTTCCGCGCGCTGGCGCTGCGTCGTAAACAAACGCTGCTTAAGCTGTATAGCCTGAACATGCTGCACGCACGCGGTTTTCTGGCCGAAGTGTTCAGCATTCTGGCGCGTCACAACATCTCCGTTGACCTGATCACGACGTCAGAAGTCAACGTCGCGCTGACGCTCGACACAACCGGCTCCACCTCAACGGGCGACAGCCTGCTCTCCAGCGCCTTGCTGACCGAACTGTCATCGCTGTGTCGGGTTGAGGTTGAAGAGAATCTGTCGCTGGTCGCGTTGATCGGCAACAATCTGTCTCAGGCGTGTGGCGTCGGGAAAGAAGTGTTTGGCGTACTGGAGCCCTTCCGTATTCGCCTGATCTGCTACGGCGCCAGCAGCAACAACCTGTGCTTCCTGGTACCGGGTGACGACGCCGAGCGAGTGGTACAAACACTGCACCGCAGCCTGTTCGAGTAAGCTCCTTCTATCTTGTGGGGGAAACACCCCCACAAGATTCTGTCACAGCGTCAGCGGTGACTCTTCGCGTTCTTCATCCCCATCCTGCTGCACAATCAAGACGTTATACGCTACCGCACAGAACAGTGAATTCAGTCGGTTCATGTCCCCGAGTAAGCTCAAATGGAGCGAACTGGTTTCCAGACTCTGTACGTTGTGCTGATGTAAGCGATCGACATGCGCATGGGCATAACGGCGGTTCATAATACGGAAGCGGTGTTTGGCACGGCGCAGGCGTTTCGCGCTGGTGACATCCTCCGACAGGAAAACCGACAGTCCCAGACGCAGATTCGCCAGCAGCTGTTCATGTAGATGGTTCAACTCTTCCAGACCTTGCGCAGAAAACGCCATGCGTACGCCGGAGGAATGATTGGCAATGTCATCTGCCATGCGTTCGATAATATCCCCCGCCTGCTCCAGATTCAGCGCTACTTCGATCACCTCAGCCCAGCGCCGGGAATCTCGCTCATCCAAGCCGTCTTTCTGAATCTGCGCCAGATAGAGCTTAATCGCGGTGTAAAGGATATCGACATCGTCATCGAGTCGACGAATCTCCCGCCGCTGCATATGGTCGCCCTGCAAGACTTCGCGGTACAAACGCAGCATCTGCTCCAGCACATCGCCAATGCGCAGCGTTTCCCGCGCGGCGTTGGTTAGCGCCAGCGCCGGCGTGTCCAGCGAGCTGGTGTCCAGATGGCGCGGTTTCATTTGGAGATCGACCTGCGGCGAGTCAGCAATCATCGCGCAGGACAGGCGTGCCACCACACCGGTGAGCGGAATAAGCAGCAGACAGCGAATCAGGTTGTAGAACAGATGGAAGTAGATCACCAGCTCTTCGGCACCCAGCGGAATACGCGTCAACCAGCGTGAAAGCGGCTCGACCAGCGGCAACACGACCAAACAGCCTATCAGCTTGAACAGCATGCTGCCGAGCGCCACGCGTCGGCCTGCCGCATTCTGCGTCGAGGTGCTCATCATCGTCAGCAATCCGCTGCCCAGATTGGCACCAATGACCAAACACATCGCCACTTCCAGCGAGATCACACCGCTTGCCGTCAGAGTTGCCGTTAGCAGCACCGCTGCCAGACTGGAATAGGTAATCACCGCGAACAGCGCGCCAGCCAGTGCATCCAGCATGACGTCGCCCGTCAACGAGGAAAACAGCACCTTCACACCCGACGTTTGCGTGATCGGAGCCGCGGCCACGACAATCATTTCCAGCGCCAGCAAAATCAGCCCGAGCCCAATCGCCACGCGACCAACCTGACCCACCCGCGTCTGCCTACGGCTGAGGAAAAATATCACGCCCAGAAAAATCAGCAGCGGAGAAAGCCAGGACAGATCGAACGTCAGAATTCGCACCATCAGTGCCGTACCGACATCCGCCCCGAGAATAATCACCAGCGCAGGCGTTAATGCCACCAGCCCCTGTGAGACAAAAGAGGTCGTCAGCAACGCGGTCGCATTGCTGCTCTGCACCAGCGCGGTTACGCCAATACCGGCCATAAAGGCCAACGGTTTTTTCTCAACGCTATCGCTGAGAACCCGCCGTAACTGGGTGCCATAAACTCGCATGATACCTGTGCGAACAATGTGAGTGCCCCACACCAGTAACGCAATCGCAGAAAGGAGATTCAGCAGTGTTAACAAAAAGTCCGCGCCTCCAGCTAAACGTGTGTTGATGAAATAGAAGGTGTTGATGACGTAATGAATGACCATCTTACCAGATGTTGGCGGACCGTACTGCGAGGCAGCCCGCGCCAAAGCAAAATCGCCCACAAATCAACTAATGATAAAAATTACTTAACTGACAATATTTAAAAAACAGAATCCAAATCAATAAGCCAATAATTTTGCCTCACGCCTTTCCCGGTTAACGCTATGCTCTTTTTATCCCTATAACTCTTATGGGTTATAACCCTGCACAATCTTGCAGCCCTCGAGTAAGGAAAATGGATGAAAACGAAAACCTCATATGGACTGAACTGGCTTCCGCTAATCATTATTCTCGCCATCACCGCCTTTTTTTGGCAAATGGAACCCCCAACTGGCTTAAGCCCCGCCGCCTGGCACTCCGCCGTCCTCTTCGTCGCCACGATCGTGAGCATTGTCGCGAACGTTCTCCCGATTGGGGCTATCGGTATTATCAGTATCACGCTCTTTGCGCTGACGTACGCCGCGGGAGATACAACGGCCAGCGGCGCGATACAAACCGCACTCAGCGACCTGAACAGCTCGCTGATCTGGCTGATTGTTGTCGCTTTCATGATCGCACGCGGCTTTATCAAAACAGGGCTGGGTCGTCGTATCGCCTTGCAGATGATCCGCATGTTGGGAAAACGCACGCTGGGTCTGGCTTACGGGCTGGCCTTTGCCGATCTGGTGCTGTCCCCTGCGATGCCAAGCAACACCGCACGCTGCGGCGGGATTATTTATCCCATTGCCGATTCGCTGTCGCGCAGCTTCGACTCCAAACCGGAAGATGCCTCGCGCAGCAAGATTGGTACCTTCCTAATTACCTGTATCGGTAACGTTAACGATGTGACCGCTTCGCTGTTTATGACTGCTTACACCGGCAACCTGCTGGCGGTAAAACTGGCGGCCAACGCGGGCGTGACCATCACGTGGGGAAGCTGGTTTCTGGCAGCGCTCGTGCCTTGTTTGATTTCTCTGGCCGTTGTCCCCCTGCTCGTCTACTGGTTGACCAAACCAGAAATTCGCCATACGCCAGATGCGCCAAAACTGGCTGTCGCCGAACTGGCAAAAATGGGCAACATGAGCCGCGGTGAATGGCTGATGGCCTTCACCGTCGTCCTGCTGCTCGTACTGTGGATTTTTGGCGATAAATTAGGTGTGGATGCCACGACAGCCTCTTTCGTCGGGCTGTCTTTCCTGCTGTTAACCGGCGTACTGAGCTGGGAAGACGTGAAGAGCGAGAAAGGGGCCTGGGATACGCTGATTTGGTTCGCCGCACTGCTGATGATGGCAAATCAGTTGAAAAAGCTCGGCTTCACGAACTGGTTTGGCGATCTCATCGGCAGCAACATCGGCCACTTAATGCAGGGAACCAGCTGGGTATTGGTGCTGTTGCTGCTGAATGCGGCCTATTTCTACACCCACTATTTCTTCGCCAGCGGCAACGCGCAGATCGCCGCGCTTTTTGCAGTGTTCCTCGGTGTCGGGATCAACCTGAACATTCCGGCGGTGCCGATGGCATTCATGCTGGCGTTTACCAGCAGCCTGTACTGCTCACTGACGCAATATACCCACGCACGCGGCCCCATCTTGTTCGGCGCGGGCTACGTGCCCACCGCCGTCTGGTGGCGTACCGGCTTCGTCGTCAGTCTGGTGAATCAGGCGATCTTCATGAGCGCGGGTCTGCTGTGGTGGAAAGCGATTGGCCTGTATTGATCGTTAGCGAATACATGATGTGAAAAGCCGGGGAAACCCGGCTTTCGTTTTATTGCCGCAAAACACGCGATCAGAACGAGTAAGAGACGCTACCGACTACGCTGCGTTCGGCACCGAAGTAACAGAACTCCAGCGAGTTACAGGACGCCACGTAGCGTTTATCGGTCAGATTACTAACGTTAAGCTGTGCACTTAGCCCTTTCAGACCGACCTTCGAGAGATCGTACCCCACCGCCATATCCACCAGCGTGTAAGAAGGCAGCGTGTGAGTGTTGGCGCGATCGGAGGTCACGCCATTCACGTAACGTACGCCAGAGCCAATCGTCAGGCCGTCCAGTGGACCGCTTTTGACATCATAGCTGGCCCAGGCGCTGGCCTGATTGCGCGGCGCGTACACCGCGCGTTTTCCTTGCTCAGCCACACTGCTTTTCTTATAGCGAATATCCGTATAGGTATAGGCCGCTTGCAGACGCAGATTATCGGTAATGTGGCTCACCGCCTCCAGTTCAACCCCTTCAGACTCAATTTCACCCACGGAACGGTAAGGATCGTTAGGCTGAACTTTTGTCGCCACATTCTTCTGGTTAATACGGAATACCGACAGGCTGTACTGATCCTGAGAACCCTCAGGCTGATACTTCATCCCGGCTTCCCACTGCTTGCCTTTCATCGGTTCCAGCACGTTGCCGTTATCATCGGCGAAGCTGGTCGGCGTAAAGGCCGTGGAATAGCTGACATACGGTGCAACGCCATTATCAAACAGGTAGAGCAAGGCGGCACGCGAGCTAAAGTTGTTTTTATCCAACTCGCTGTGTGTCCCCTTCGTATGATTAACGTGGGTCACTTTTACCCGATCGTGACGACCGCCCAGTGTTAAGCGCCAGCGCTCCCAGCTCATTTGATCTTGTAGATAGATGCCCGTCTGTTGCAGCTTGTGCTTTTCCAGCGTACCGGACATGGCCGTTGGACCGGAGCCGTAAACGGGATTAAACGCGTCGAGCGCTGGGAAGGAACCCGAAGGCCAGTCCACATTATTATTACGCTGCTGATAGTCGATCCCCACCAGCAGGCGGTGGTTCACCGCACCGGTATCCACGCTGCCATCGAGCTGATTATCTAACGTTAATGCAGACAGCGACTCGCGGGAACCCGAGTAATAACGGGTCAGCGTATCGGCGGTCGGCTGCGTCCAGCCATAGGCGTATACCTGATCCAAATGCACTTTGGTACGCAGATAACGCACTTTTTGGCGCACCGCCCAGCCGCTATCAAAAGCGTGTTCAACGTTGTATCCCACCATGTTTTGCTTACGGTCGTATTTCTCATAATTCTCTTCCCCTTCATAGAAGGTGTTCGAGATTTTCCGCCCGTTGTGCGCGACCACCGTACCGTCATACGGCAACCCCGAGTGACTGCCGCCTTCTGGATCGCGTTGCAGGTACGCCATCAACTCCAGGCGGGTCTTGTCGGAAATCCGCCACAGCAGGCTAGGTGCAATCGCATAGCGTTCTTCTTTCAGCGGCCCAAATTGGGTATCCGCCTCACGCACCATCCCACCCAGACGAAACGCAAAACGTTCGTCATCATCCAGCGGACCGGTAACGTCAAACGCCGCACCGCGCTGGGCATTGTTGCCTGCAAACAACTTGATCTGTCCGCTGCGATCGAACGACGGCTGACGGGAATTCAGCGCCACAATCCCACCCGGAGAAGAACGCCCGTAGAGGACGGACGCCGGGCCTCTGACCACTTCAATGCTGTCGAGAAACCAGGGATCGATAACCAGCGAGCTATGAGAGTTGGTATCCCCCATCATCTTCAGCCCGTCGAGATAGACGTTATCGAGGCTGCCGTCGGAAAAGCCGCGCAGCACCATGTAGTCAAAGCGGTTGGACGCGCCGATTTGGTTGTTGTACACGCCCGGCGTATAGCCGACCGCCTGACGAACGCTGGTCGCCCCCTGTTCCTGAATCTGATCGCGCGTAATGATAGAAACGGCCTGAGGAGTCTCAATATCGGGCGTTTCCAGCTTAGTCGCGCCGCGTTGCGTTTGAGACGTCACGACTAACGTATCACCCTGAGAAGAAGAGGATGGCGTATCCTGCGCCAGTGCCGACACCGTTAATCCACTGGTGAAACAGCCAACCACCAGCGCCAGCCGCGTTTTTCTGAACATGGGAATCTCCACAAACCTTATTATTGTAAATAAGAATTATTACCGTTTTTAGTCTTGCGATAGCTATGCGCAGTGACAACTTGCGTATGCGCAATGACAAAACGGGAACTCAGCGAGAAAGCGTCAAACGGGCAGCCAAGTGACAATATCTGGCATAAATAAGGCTCAGAAGATTGATAAGAAAGGAAATGCTAGATGACCATGCGTGCATCGCTCGGCGCCATACCGTAACGCCGCCGGAAAGCCGTAGCAAAGTTGGTCGCGTGCTGGTAGCCCGACATCCAGGCCGCCTGCTGAACGCTGTATCCTTGCACCAGATAGCGCCGAGCCAATTCCAGCCGGCAGTCACGCAGATAGTCAAAGACCGAATGACCATACGCCTGACGAAACTTGGTACGCAGGCTACTGGTGCTCATCGCGGCCAACTGCGCCAATTCATTGAGGGTGTACTCTTTTTCAGGCTGTTGCGCCAGAAGCCGACGAACGTTCTCCAGTCGATCCTGTTCACCGGGCGGAGGCGATACGCGCCGCTCTCCCCCACGTTGCCCGAATGACAGGCCTTGCCCTAGCAGCTGTAGCATCACGCCTTCCAGCATAAGCTGGCGCGATAATCCCGGCACGGTGTTTTCCAGCGCGTGCTGCAACCCAGATAACAAGTAGCCGGGAACCTGCCATAAAAATGTCGGATTGCCGCCCTGCTCCCACTCGTTCAGCAGCGAGCCCAACAGCGGATCCAAAGCAAAAGTGGTGGGGAAAATGCCCAGCGATACGGTGCGAAGATGACAATCCGCAAGGTGACTGGCGTTCATGACTAACGGGTCACCTAGCCGGGTGCTGAATGCCATACCAGACCGCACAACAAATTCCTTGCCGTTCAGACGTAACGCGACGCGACCTTCCAGCACCACCAGCGTATAAAACGGGCAACAGTGCAACGACGTCGATTCGTAAGGCTGCAAGACCTGCACGTTAGAATTCGTCAGGCAAATCCCAGAGGACAGCGTCATCTCTTCGACATCACCCTGCACCACGATACGCTTTTCTTTCGCGCGCTCACGGCAGGACGACAGCTGCGGGAAGTGGTAATCAATCCCGTAACGTTCACCGATGTCGAAGAAATCCTCAATGGAAAAGAGTCGTTTTAGCATGGGCGGGAAGATACCCTCATCCTGTTTAACGCCCAGAATCAGGCCAGCGGTTAGCGGAAATGCGTGGAATAAAAACAGAAAAGTGCTTTCTGCTTAATTGATGCTCACCTTACCATTACCATGAAATCTCATCAATAAGACTGATAACTATTCTCATCACAATCAATCTCGCACGGCGATAGGCTAAGAGGCAGAAAACATCTGCGTGCTAACCGGTTTTGATTTTCAAGTGGCGTTAAAAATTATGCTGAGGCGAGCGAGAACGCCGTGTGAGCAGCATGGACGCTGCGAAAGCTAGTGCCGCGCCGGGAGCGCGTCACTAGCGGCACGATTAGCGTTCTCGAATGCCGAAGGAACCGCAAAGCGGCATAATTTCCGCCAAAAAGCCTGGGTTCTCAGGGCAGCGGCGACTGAGCGCCCTGAGCGGGCGTGGCGCTAGTGCCACAGAGAAATAATGTGGTTCATCACGCACGAAACGCCCCCTCGTTGGCATAGTTGAGACGACTAAATCTCCGGGGCTGATATTTCATATTCGACTTACGTCAAAACTTAATCAGCATCATAGCCGAGATTCGGCGCCAACCAGCGCTCCACCTCACCCACTTCCATCCCTTTACGCACCGCGTAATCCGCTACCTGATCGTGCTGGATTTGCGCGACGGCGAAATATTTACTGTCGGGGTGGCTGAAATACCAGCCGGATACCGACGCGCCCGGCCACATGGCATAGGATTCGGTGAGCTTCATGCCGGTATGCTTTTCCACATCCAGCAACTGCCAAATTTGCACTTTTTCCGTGTGATCCGGACAAGCCGGATAACCCGGTGCAGGGCGAACACCCTGATAGTTCTCGCGGATCAGCAGCTCATTACTGAGGTTCTCATTCGGCGCATAGCCCCAGTAGACCTTACGCACACGCTCATGCAGGTATTCCGCAAAGGCTTCCGCCAGACGGTCGGAGATCGCCTTCACCATGATCTTGTTGTAATCATCATGCTGCGCTTCCCACTGATCGGCCAACGTATCTTCTTCCAGCCCTCCGGTCACCGCAAAGGCCCCGAGATAGTCCGGCTTGCCACTGGACTTCGGTGCCACAAAATCAGACAGGCAGTAGTTCGGGAAGTCGGTTTTCTCCGTCTGCTGACGCAGATGGTGGCTCACTGACAGCACCGTTTCACGCCGTTCATCGGTATAAATCACTACGTCATCGCCAACGCGGTTCGCAGGGAATAAACCCACCACACCACGCGGATTCAACGCACCGCGTGCGGACAAGTCGTCCAGCATCGCGTTGGCATCGGCAAACAGGCGCTTAGCCTCTTCACCCACCACTTCATCTTCCAGAATGCGGGGATATTTCCCGGCCAGCGACCAGGTCATAAAGAACGGCGTCCAGTCGATGTAGTTGCGTAGCGTTTCGATGCTGGCTGTCACCGCCTGCACGCCCAGCCGATGCACAACGGGCGGCGTGTAGTTCTCCCAATCCAGATCGGAAGCGTTAGCACGAGCCGCTTCCAGCGTCACGGGAGGCGTTCTCGGCTTTTTACGCGCGTGCTGAATACGCACGGTTTCGTACTCTTTACGGGTACGTGCAACAAAGTCGTCATATTGCGCACTAGACAGCAGCGCCGATACCACGCCGACAGAGCGCGAAGCATTCTGCACGTAGACCGTCGGGCCGCTATAGTTCTGCTCAATCTTCACGGCGGTATGCGCTTTAGAGGTCGTCGCGCCACCAATCAGCAGCGGCAGCGTAAAGCCCTGACGCTCCATCTCTTTCGCCACGTTGACCATTTCATCCAGCGACGGTGTAATCAGCCCGGACAACCCGATAATATCGACCTTTTCTTCGCGTGCGGTCTTCAGAATCTTGTCCGTCGGCACCATCACGCCCAGATCGATAATTTCGTAGTTGTTACATTGCAGCACCACACCGACGATATTCTTACCGATATCGTGAACGTCGCCTTTTACCGTCGCCAGCAGGACTTTCCCAGCGGAACTCCCTTTATCTTTACTAGCTTCAATATAGGGTTCAAGGTAGGCCACGGCCTGCTTCATCACGCGGGCGGATTTCACCACCTGCGGTAAAAACATTTTACCTGCGCCGAACAGGTCGCCGACCACGTTCATGCCGTCCATCAGCGGGCCTTCAATTACCTCGATCGGTCGCGTCGCCTGCTGGCGTGCTTCTTCGGTATCCAGTTCGATAAATTCAGTAATGCCTTTAACCAGCGAATATTCCAGACGCTTCCGCACGTCCCAGCCGCGCCACTCCGCCTGTGTTTTGCTGCCTTCATCTTCCGTTTTGCTGCCGCGATACTTTTCCGCCAGATCGAGCATACGCTCGGTGGCATCGCTGCGACGGTTAAGGATCACATCTTCAACCGCATCGCGCAGTTCAACAGGAAGATCGTCATAGATCGCCAACTGGCTGGCGTTCACGATCCCCATGTCCATACCATTGCGGATCGCGTAATAAAGGAAGACGGCGTGGATAGCTTCGCGCACCAAATCGTTGCCGCGGAATGAGAAAGAAACGTTGGATACACCACCGGAGATCATCGCATGCGGCAGCTGCGCCTTGATGTCCGCACAGGCTTCGATGAAATCCACCGCGTAGTTGTTGTGCTCATCGATCCCCGTTGCCACAGCAAAAATGTTCGGATCGAAAATGATATCTTCCGGTGGGAAACCGACTTCTTCCGTCAGGATACGGTAAGCCCGGCGACAAATTTCAATTTTACGGGCGCGAGTATCCGCCTGACCGACTTCATCAAACGCCATCACCACCACAGCCGCGCCGTAGCGCCTTACCAGTTTGGCGTGATGCACAAAGGCCTCAACGCCTTCTTTCATGGAAATCGAGTTAACAATGCCCTTGCCCTGAATACATTGAAGCCCCTTCTCAACCACCTCCCACCGAGAGGAGTCGATCATGATCGGCACGCGGGCAATATCCGGTTCACCGGCAATCAGGTTCAGGAAACGGACCATCGCCGCTTCCGCATCCAGCATGCCTTCATCCATGTTGATGTCGATGATTTGCGCGCCGCTTTCCACCTGCTGACGGGCGACGTCCAGCGCTTCGTTATATTTTTCTTCTTTTATCAGACGCTTAAAACGGGCGGAGCCAGTGACGTTCGTCCGCTCCCCGACGTTAACAAACAGCGTGTTGGCATCGATATTCAGCGGTTCCAGACCGGATAAGCGGCAGGCGACCGGGATCTCTGGCAGCTTGCGCGGCGGTACACCTTCCACCACTTTCGCCATCGCGGCAATATGCGCAGGCGTCGATCCACAGCAGCCACCAACGATATTCAGAAAACCGGATCGCGCCCATTCGCCGATATGTTTCGCCATATCGGCCGGATCTAAATCGTACTCCCCAAAGGCGTTGGGCAGCCCTGCGTTCGGGTGCGCGCTCACATAGCATTCTGAAATACGTGACAGCTCAGCGACATACTGGCGCAGTTCATCTGGCCCCAGCGCACAGTTCAAACCGAACGAGAGCGGACGGGAATGACGTAAGGAGTTGTAAAACGCTTCTGTTGTCTGGCCGGATAGCGTACGCCCTGACGCATCCGTGATCGTGCCGGAAATCATCACCGGCAGCTCGATGCCTAATGCCTCAAACTCGCTTTCTACCGCGAAACTCGCCGCTTTAGCGTTCAACGTATCGAAGATGGTTTCGATCATGATCAGATCGACACCGCCAGCGATCAAGGCGCGTGTCGATTCGCGATACGCTTCCACCAGTTGATCAAAACTGACGTTACGGTATGCCGGATCGTTAACATCGGGAGAGATCGACGCGGTACGGTTCGTCGGGCCAAGCACACCAGCAACATAACGTGGCTTATCCGGCGTTAAGGCCGTCCATTTGTCCGCGCTGGCACGCGCCAGCTGTGCAGCAACGGTATTAATTTCAGCTGACAACGCCTGCATATCATAGTCCGCCATCGCAATGGTGGTGGCATTGAAGGTGTTGGTTTCGAGAATGTCGGCACCGGCTTCCAGATAGGCGTCATGGATTTCGCTAATCACCTGCGGCCTGGTGAGCACCAGCAGATCGTTATTTCCCTTCACATCACTCGGCCAGTCAGCAAAGCGCTCACCGCGATAATCTGCTTCCTGCAGGCGATAACCCTGGATCATGGTTCCCATACCACCATCCAGCACCATAATGCGTTGCGCCAACTGACGCCGCAATTCGTCTACCCGATTACTCACGCGAACCCCATTCCCGGCCAATAAATACGATATGTTGTGTCTATACCCTAAATAATTCGAGTTGCAGGAAGGCGGCAATCGCACGAATCCCCAGGAGCTTACATCAGTAAGTGACTGGGGTGAATAAGGGAAGCCAACGCACATGCAGCTTGGAGTATGACGGGTATATCCTAGCATAAGTTATGAGCACGCTAACGCGGTGTAGCATGAGACTTTTTCAGGTCATTTGCCGATAAAAAGCGCTGAGAAAGAAGAGTTGCATTCTGCGGTGAAAAAACGAAAATCAATTCCATTACCATAAAAAGGAATCGACGCCATGACGCCACCAGAGCCAGCTAAACGCGGGAAAAAACCCAGAGCCAGCGCGAGCACCGCTGCACAACCGACCGGGCAGGTGCAGTCGTTGACCCGTGGCCTGACGCTGCTTGAATATATCGCCAAAGCCAACGGCAGCGTGGCGCTAACCGATCTCGCTCAGCAGGCCGGTTTACCGAATTCCACGACCCACCGTCTGCTCACCACCATGCAGCAACAGGGCTTTGTGCGTCAGGTTGGCGACTTGGGGCTGTGGACGATTGCTTCACACGCGTTTATCGTCGGCAGCAGCTTTCTGCAAAGCCGCAACCTGCTGGCGATTGTGCATCCGATAGTACGCAAGTTAATGGAAGACTCTGGTGAAACCGTCAATCTGGCCGTGCTCGATCAGACCGATAGCCAGGCGATTATCATCGATCAGGTGCAGTGTACGGCGCTGATGCGTATGTCTGCACCGATTGGCGCTAAGCTGCCGATGCATGCTTCCGGTGCTGGGAAAGCCTTTCTGGCGCATTTACCCGATGCTCAGGTCACTCAATTGCTACACAAGAAAGGGCTGCACGGCTACACACCACACACCTTCAGCTCGCCACAAGCGTTGAAAGAAAACCTGTCGCTGATTCGCAAGCAGGGCTATTCGTTCGATGATGAAGAACACGCGCTAGGGCTGCGCTGTATCGCGGCCTGCATTCTGGATGAACATCATGAAGCGTTCGCCGCCATTTCCATCTCCGGCCCCGTGTCGCGCATCACGGACGATCGCGTCACAGAGCTCGGCGCGCTGGTGATCAAAGCCGCGAAACAAGTCATGCAGGAATACAGTGGGTTATGAATAAGGTGTATTCCTCGTAATAAGCTGCCAATTATGGTGGGCTTTACTATTACCCGGCATGAAAATTATGCAGCGGTGAACTTGACCGCCGAGTGAGCGACAGGACGTCGCGAAAGCCAGTGCCGCGTCGGGAACGCGTCACTGGCGGCTCGACTAGCGGCCAAGAGCATCGATGGAACCGCGTAGCGGCATAATTTAGCCGGAAGCCTGGGTTCGTAGGGCGGCGGCGACTGAGCCGCCCTACGTCGGGCGCGTATACGGTATCGCATGTAAATGGCTGCGGTGTGGCGCACGAAACGCTCTCTGAGACAGAATACATATAACGAATAACGAGCCACGCTCAAATTGCAGCACGTTGACTAAAACGCTTGCGGCGTCGGTAGGCGTAAACATCCTCAATGTGCCCGTCCCGGATACGCTGTTGTAGTGCTCGCCAGTAATCCGCGCAAAACAGATCGCCGTGCATTTCCTCAAACAGCGTACGAATGTGGCGGTCACTGCACAGGAAATGGGGGAATTCTTCGGGAAACACATCATTCGGCGCGACGCTGTACCAGGGCTCGGCGGCCAGCTCATCTTCCGGGTGACGCGGCGGCGGGATTTTGCGGAAATTCACTTCAGTCATGTAGCAGATTTCATCGTAGTCATAAAATACGACTCGCCCATGACGCGTGACGCCGAAATTCTTGAATAGCATGTCGCCGGGGAAAATATTCGCCGCGGCCAGTTGTTTGATGGCATTGCCGTATTCTTCAATGACATCATGCAACTGCTGTGCGCTTGCCTGTTCCAGATAGAGGTTCAGCGGCGTCATCCGGCGCTCCATGTACAAGTGTCGGATCACCAATTGATCGCCCAGATCTTCCAACTTTTCCGGTACCTCACGCCAAAGCTCATCCAGCAACTCTGGACTGATACGATGCTTATCGATGACGAAGTTTTCATATTCCTGCGTATCCGCCATACGCCCGACGCGATCGTGCTCTTTCACCAGTTGATAACACGCCATGACCCGCTCGGCACTTACCTCTTTCTGCGGCGCGAAACGATCTTTGATGACCTTAAATACGCGATCGAACGACGGCAACGTAAACACCAACATCACCATACCTTTCACGCCGGGAGCGATAATAAACTGCTCTTCTGATTCGGCAATGTAGTGCAAATATTCACGGTAATACTCAGTTTTACTGTGTTTCTGACAGCCAATCGCCAGATACAGCTCCGCCGTCGTCTTCCCCGGCAAAATGTCACGCAGCCAGGCCACCAGCGCCGACGGCAACGGGGCGTACACCATGAAGTACGAGCGGGCGAAACCGAACACAATGCTGGCGTCTGCCTGACTGGTTAAGCAGGTATCAATAAATAGCGCTCCGCGTTCGTTGTGGTGAATCGGCAGCAGGAACGGAAAGACACCGTCAGGGAGCGACAGTTTTCCCACTAACCAGGCCGCTTTGTTACGATAAAACAGCTCATTAGCCAGCTGTAATGTCGCCTGCGCAAGCTGCTCCGCTGAGAAATTTCGCTGCAAATACGCAGTGATATAACCAATATCACGCGACAAATCTTCCCACGGTAAGCGCAGCGGCACATCGGTCAGCAGCTTTTCCAACATGTTCTGCCAGCCGTCAGTGGGCACAAACGTCTTGGCGATAGGCCGGGGGATTTCACGAAAGCGCTGTTCAGGCTGAGAGCTGAAAACAAACAGCTTATCAGGCGTCAGTTCCCGATGGTTAAACAGCCGACAGTAGACAGAATTAAAGAAACTCTCGGCAATCTCAAAACGCGGGTAGTCCGGCAGTAAGCGGGTGTAGATATGCTTCACGCGAGCCAAAAAATCCGCATCATCGCAGCGAATGCCGGTAATACAGCGCAGCTGTTCAACCACCAGACCAACGTGGTGATCGTAGAGGTGAATACGCTGTTTCATTGCCTGTTGTACGGCAGGCCAGTCGGCCTGTTCAAAGCGCTGCTGTGCCCCTGCCGTCACTTCGAGAAAACGTCCATATTGCGCATCAAACCCTTGCAGGATCGTCTGCGCCACCAGCTTTTCAAGGTCACGCGTCATCATGATCTCCCGATGAAACCCGGCCAGCCGAACACTGACCGGGTTAGGATCAGAACTGTTGTTCTTCTGTCGATCCCGTCAGCGCCGTCACTGAAGACTCGCCTCCCTGAATGATATTCGTCACCTTATCGAAGTAGCCGGTACCCACTTCCTGCTGATGCGATGAGAAGGTATAGCCGTCTTTAATCGCCTCGAATTCAGGCTGCTGCACTTTTTCTACGTAGTGCCGCATCCCTTCGCCCTGCGCATAGGCGTGCGCCAGATCAAACATGTTGAACCACATGCTGTGGATGCCGGCCAGCGTAATGAATTGGTACTTGTAGCCCATCGCCGACAGCTCATCCTGAAAACGTGCGATCGTGCTGTCATCCAGATTCTTCTTCCAGTTAAAGGAAGGGGAACAGTTGTACGCCAGCAGCTTACCGGGGAACTTCGCGTGGATAGCCTCAGCAAAACGACGCGCCAGCGATAAATCCGGCGTTGAGGTTTCGCACCACACCAAATCAGCATACGGTGCGTAGGCCAGACCGCGGCTGATTGCCTGCTCGATACCAGCTCGCGTGCGATAGAAGCCTTCCACCGTACGTTCTCCGGTGATGAAATCACGGTCATACTCATCGCAATCGGAAGTCAGCAAATCCGCTGCATCCGCATCGGTTCGTGCAACCAGTAAGGTCGGTACGCCCAAGACATCCGCCGCCAGACGCGCCGCAACCAGTTTCTGAATGGCTTCCTGCGTCGGCACCAGCACCTTGCCTCCCATGTGTCCGCATTTCTTCGCCGATGCCAGTTGATCCTCAAAGTGAACCGCCGCAGCACCCGACTCGATCATCGACTTCATCAGTTCAAACGCATTCAACACGCCGCCAAACCCCGCCTCCGCATCCGCCACAATCGGCAGAAAGTAGTCGGTATGGCGCTTATCGCCCGGTTCAATGCGGTTCGCCCACTGAATCTGATCGGCGCGTCGAAAGGTGTTATTGATGCGTTCAATCACCGCAGGTACGGAGTTCGCCGGGTAGAGCGACTGGTCGGGATACATGCTGGACGCCAGATTGGCATCCGCGGCCACCTGCCAGCCGGAAAGGTAAATCGCTTCGATGCCCGCTTTCGCCTGCTGTAAAGCCTGCCCTCCTGTCAGCGCGCCCAGACAATTAACATAGCCTTTACGGGCGTCACCATGCAGCAGGTTCCATAGCTTTGCCGCGCCGAGCTGCGCGAGCGTGCATTCCGGGTTCACCGATCCCCGTAGATTAATCACATCTTCTGCGCTGTAGGGGCGCGTAATTCCTTCCCAGCGGGCGGTTTTCCACTCTTTTTCGATATGCTGGACTTGTTGGGTGCGAGAGGTCGTCATAGCAGAGGTTCCTTTTTATTATCAGTCAGGATTAATCAAGCAATGCGTAGCCAGGTAACGTCAGGAAGTCGATCAGCTCATCTTGCGTGGTAATTTGCTCCATCAGCCGAGCGGCTTCATCAAAGCGCCCTCCGCTGAAACGGGCATCACCGAGTTCCTCCTGAATCACAAACAGTTCTTCGGCCAGCATCTGGCGGAACAGCGCTTTGGTGATCACTCGGCCATCGCTCAACGTCTTGCCGTGGCGAATCCACTGCCAGATTGAGGTGCGGGAGATTTCTGCCGTCGCTGCATCTTCCATTAGCCCATAAATCGGGACGCAGCCATTGCCGGATATCCATGCTTCGATGTACTGCACCGCAACACGGATATTGGCGCGCATCCCCACTTCCGTGCGCTCTCCTGGGCAAGGCTCCAGCAATTCCTCGGCGCAAATAGGCGCATCCTGTTCACGGCTGATATCGAGCTGATTTTTACGCTCACCTAACGCCCGATCGAACACTTCCATCACCGCATCGGCCAGCCCCGGATGCGCCACCCAGGTGCCATCGTGACCATTGTGAGCTTCCAGCTCTTTGTCTTTACGTACCTTATCCAACACCCAGTTATTGCGTTCCGCATCCTTACTCGGAATAAACGCCGCCATCCCGCCCATAGCGAACGCGCCGCGACGGTGACAGGTTTTGATCAACAGCCGCGAGTAAGCGCTAAGAAAGGGTTTCTCCATCGTCACCGACTGGCGATTGGGCAGAACGCGATCGCTGTGGTTCTTTAATGTTTTGATATAGCTGAAGATATAATCCCAGCGGCCGCAGTTCAGCCCAACGATATGGTCACGTAAGTGATAGAGAATTTCGTCCATCTGGAAAACGGCAGGCAACGTTTCAATCAACACTGTCGTTTTGATCGTCCCGCGCGGCAGATCAAAGCGATCTTCCGTATGGCAGAAGACATCATTCCACCAGGCCGCTTCCTGCCATGATTGGGTCTTTGGCAGATAGAAATAAGGGCCACTACCTTTCTTCAGTAGTTCCTGATAGTTGTGGAAAAAATACAGCGCGAAGTCGAACAGGCTGCCGGGAATCGCGTCCCCCTGCCAGGACACGTGCTTTTCGGGCAGATGCAAACCGCGCACGCGGCAAATCAATACGGCAGGGTTGGGTTTCAGTTGGTAGATCTTTCCTGTTTCATTGATGTAGGAAATCGTACCGCGTACGGCATCACGCAAGTTGATTTGCCCATCGATCACCTTTTCCCATCCCGGTGACAGCGAATCCTCAAAGTCCGCCATGAAAACTTTCACGTTGGCATTCAATGCATTGATCACCATCTTGCGTTCGACCGGACCGGTAATCTCAACGCGACGATCCTGAAGGTCATCGGGAATACCGCGTATTGTCCACGCCTTATCACGAATGGAAGCTGTTTCTGAAATAAAATCAGGCAGCTTACCCTGATCGACATTACGCTGTTGTACCTGCCGCTCGGCGAGTAATTGATTACGGGCTGGCGTGAAACGTGCGACCAGCTCTGTTAAGAAATCAATCGCTTCTTCCGTAAGAATTTGCTTCTCACCTTCACCAAAACGCTGACTAAACGCCAATTCTCTGTTTATCGTCTGCTGCATCATTCGTGGTTCCTTTTCAGATTCCGCTTCATTTATCAACAACCGCCAAATCGGCAAACCGGTATGTACATTTCTTAGCCGACAGAATTAAGCGTAATACAATAAAAAACAAAATCAAAAACAATTTCCATTTTAATAAAAAAGTAAAAATAACCCCATGATAAAAATGAAAATTAAAATCAAAAAGGAAGAGAAATAACTTTCACTAACCAACAGAAATGAAAGAGTTCAGCACAAAAAAGAAAGGCACCTCAAAAGGTGCCTTAGAGAAAAAAAGGGAATGGGTTAGTCCAGCGTAGGGTTCATTCGGCGTAAATCGTAAGGCGTAATCTGGTAAACATAGTAATTCAGCCAGTTAACAAAAAGCAGGTGACCGTGGCTACGCCAGCTCGCTTTCGGTGCCAGTTCAGGGTTGTCATCGGGGAAATAATTCACCGGAACGGCCGGATCCAATCCAGCATCGCAATCACGGAAAAACTCGCCCGCTAGCGTCGAGACATCATACTCTGGGTGTCCGGTAACAAATGCCAGACGCTTATCTTTGCTGGCAAACAGATAGGCTCCGGCCTGCTCTGACTCAACCAGAATCTCTAAATCCGTCTGCTGACGAATGACATCAGCAGGGAAATCTGCATAGCGTGAATGTGGTGCCAGGAACGTTTCATCAAAGCCGCGAGTCAACAACGCATGAGGTTGCAGCGTTTGATGTGAATAAACACCAGATAGCTTTTCCTTGCGCGTCATCTTGGGAATACCGTATAGGATATTGAGAGCAGCCTGCACAGCCCAACACACGAATAATGTGGAGGTAACATGCTCTTTTGCCCACTCGATGACGCGTGCGATCTGTGGCCAATAAACAACATCGCAGAAATCGACTAACCCAAGCGGTGCGCCAGTCACAATCAGGCCATCAAAATTTTCGTTTTGGATGTCGTCGAAATCGCAGTAGAAGTTATTCAAATGCTCAGCCGGCGTATTCTTTGATTCACGACTATCGATACGCAACAGCTGGATATCGATCTGTAAGGGGGAATTGGATAACAGGCGCAGAAACTGATTTTCAGTCTCGATCTTTTTAGGCATCAGGTTTAGAACCAGCACTTTGAGGGGACGAATTTCCTGCGTTTTAGCACGCGAGGACGTCATCACAAAGACGTTCTCATTCCGCAGAAAATTAACGGCTGGTAACTCATCAGGAACCCGAATTGGCATAACCTTATATCCTCAAAGCATACGTTTAAACGTTTAGACATCCAGATGCCCGAAGATAGCGAGTTTTCGTTCTAATGTCGAGTACTCAGCGCATAAGGTGAAAATGTTTCACGAAACCTAGTATGCGTCATCAGTGTGACTTCTGCTGAATGCGTTTAAGCACGTCAGAATCACTTAGGGGAACAGCCCATAGCAAAAAGCCCTCGTCTTTCGACGAGGGCTTTCCACTTATTTGATGCCTGGCAGTTTATGGCGGGCGTCCTGCCCGCCACCCTCCGGGCCGTTGCTCCGCAACGTGCAAATCCGCTCCCGGCGGATTTGTCCTACTCCAGAGAGCCCTCACCGACAAACAACAGATAAAACAAAAGGCCCAGTCGAAAGACTGGGCCTTTTGTTTTATTTGATGCCTGGCAGTTCCCTACTCTCACATGGGGAAGCCCCACACTACCATCGGCGCTACGGCGTTTCACTTCTGAGTTCGGCATGGGGTCAGGTGGGACCACCGCGCTATCGCCGCCAGG
>NZ_JAUMIO010000034.1:0-39136 GCF_032905925.1 Pectobacterium sp. HCp5_1 | reverse complement strand
CGCCGCTCGTCACCCAGGGAGCAAGCTCCCCCGTGCTACCGCTCGACTTGCATGTGTTAGGCCTGCCGCCAGCGTTCAATCTGAGCCATGATCAAACTCTTCAATTTAAGATTTGTTTGATTTACTGAACTCGTCAGCGATGCTCAAAGAATTAGTAACTGTTTATTCGTAATGAATTTACTGTTGTTCACTCTTCAAGACTTTTTATATCGTTAAGATACGGTCTTGTGAGTGCCCACACAGATTGTCTGATTAAATTGTTAAAGAGCAGTGCGTTGTGGCCTTAACCACTTCGCGAGGTGGCGTATATTACGCTTTTCACCTTCAGAGTCAACGCTTATTTTAAAGTGCTTTCTCTTTCTTTATCGACCCGGTTGTGTGTTCACAGCGCCGTGTCGATGGAGGCGCATTATAGGGATCCGTTTTCGTTACACAACAACTTTCTTGATCTTTTTTTCTATTCGCGTGTTTTTCGACCCTTTCGATGAGATCTTACTCGATCCACACCACTTTTCAGTTGCCGACATCCCATATCTGTCGATATTTTGTCTAAAACGAATCATCAGTATGTGGCAAATAACTACATATGCTAAATAACTACGAGGTTATCGATGAGTGCAAAAACATTCCGCCGTTATAACGGTATTTCTCCCGTTTTAGGCGAACGAGTCATGGTCGATCATTCCAGCGTGGTGATTGGCAAGGTAACACTAGGCGATGATGTCGGCATCTGGCCCCTTGTCGCCATACGCGGTGATGTTAACTACATTACTGTTGGTGCAAGGAGTAATGTTCAGGATGGTTCTGTACTTCATGTCACCCATTGCTCAGAGAAAAAGCCAGAAGGTAATCCGCTTATTATTGGTGAAGACGTCACGGTAGGCCATAAAGCGATGCTGCACGGTTGCCAAATAGGAAATCGAGTCCTGGTCGGGATGGGATCAATACTTCTGGATGGAGCAATTGTTGAAGATGATGTCATGATTGGCGCTGGTAGCTTAGTCCCCCCAGGAAAACGGTTAGAGAAGGGACATCTATACCTCGGCAGCCCAGTCAAAAAAATTCGGCCACTCACACAAGAAGAAATAGAAGGGTTGATTTACTCGGCAAACAACTATGTTCGCTGGAAAGATGAATACCTTGCTCAGGACAACGAGTAACAACCTTCATCATCCCATTCTTCAACAGCGATCATTTGTTCCAGTTCATCTTCAAGATCCCATCGATATTCCCTGAACAGTGCCAGCCACCGTTCAGGGCTATCACCGCCATAACGTTTCTGGAGCAGCTCAGCACTCACTAAACATTCCTGCTGAAAACCATTCACTAAAACAGGAAAGCGGATCGCCATTACCTTATCATCCCAGCTTTCACGATCGGGAAACTGGATCGCCTGATTCATTTAGCAAGATCCTGCTTTAGTAAAGCAATCACGGGTTCCACATCCGGCATGACGCCATGCCAAAGTTTAAACGCATGTGCCGCTTGCCCCACCAGCATTCCCAAACCATCTGCATAATGGAGGGCACCATGCTGTACGCACCATGACAAAAATGGTGTCAGCTGCGGCAGGTAAAACATGTCATAACAGCACGTTTCCGGCGAGATGAGTTCTGTCGGTAAGTTAGGAACGCTGTCGTACATACCAGAAGATGTCGCGTTGATGATCAGATTGAACGACTGATCCTGTAAATCATCGAGAGCAACAGCGTTAATATCACCAATGCCACGGAAGACCTTAGCTAAGGCATCGGCCTTGGAAAAGGTTCTATTTGTCAGCACCACTGTACAGCCGTAAGCCAGCAGGGGTTGGATAACACCCCGCGCCGCGCCGCCCGCACCAACCAGCAAAACACGATCCAACGGCTTCACCAGCGCCAATCGTTGCAGATCGCTGAGCAAACCAATGCCATCGGTGTTATCGCCAAACAGGCGGTCGTCACTCAATCTCTTCAATGTATTGACCGCACCCGCAAGCGCGGCACACTCGCTACACTCATCGGCCTCAGCAAAGGCACGCTCTTTAAAGGGCGCTGTCACATTCGCCCCACCAGCACCATCACGAAAATGCTGGCGCAGCATCTGCTCAAAATTATCCAGAGGCGCCAACACACGCTGGTACGTCAACGTTATCCCCGTCTGTGCAGCAAATAGCTCATGTATGCGAGGTGATTTACTATGCGCAATCGGGTTGCCAAAAACCGCAAAAGACGTTACTTCAGACACGTTCTTCTCCAACTTGTCGTTACCCCTGACGAATAAGCTCGCCTGTTAATACATCCCTGATTTCTGATGGGTTCATTCTTCCGCCGACATCCCCAACCAGCACAGGAAAATCACCACCAAACTGTAGAGACACTTCCTGAGCCGTGCGGCAAGGCGGTTGACCACTTAAATTGGCACTGGTCGATACCAACGGTTTACCGTAGCGCAGGCACAGTTCTTTGGCTAATGGGTGGTCGCTAACGCGCACCGCAAGCGAAGAAAATTGCCCCGTTAACCACTGCGGAGTCGTGCGTTTTGCTGGCAATACCCAAGTAACCGGACCTGGCCATGTGGAAAACATCACGGCTTTCTGCTCATCGGATAACACACTGTCATCAATATAAGGAGCCAGTTGGCTAAAATCTGCCGCAATCAGGATCAACCCTTTTTGCCAAGGGCGTTGTTTTAACGCCAGCAGGCGATTAACCGCCACTTCACTATCAGGATCGCATCCCAACCCAAATACCGCTTCAGTCGGGTATGCAATAACCTGCTCGTTATGTAACTCCCGCAAAACGGGAATCATTCGTTCATCAGACACATCACTCATTCTTATCAACTTCTACCGCTATCGGTTTTCCACATAATTTACTGGCACAAAATAGCTTGATACCTTGTGCCGTTTTTTTCTCAAACAATAAAGCGTAATGGCAAGAAGGGCATTCACCCGCTATCGGCTTATGGTTTAACGTAAACTGGCAATCGGGATAGCGATCGCAAGAATGAAACACCTTGCCGTAGCGAGATTTACGCTGTAACAGCGTGCCTTCATTACACTGTGGACATCGAATCGCCGTATCATCAGGGCGATCGATAGTCTCGGTATGATGGCATTCAGGGTAATTGCCACAGCCGATAAACATCCCATAACGACCTTGCCGTAAGACCAAGGTCGACTGACAAAGCGGACATTGCTGCCCATCTAACACTTTGACGATATGTCCATCAGCTTGTGCTTTCAGCGGGCGAATGAACTCACATTCCGGATACGCAGAACAGCCAAGAAATGGGCCGTGCCGACCAGAACGGATAACCAGCACTGACCCACAGTCTGGACACATTTCCTGTTTTTTTTCAGCAAACAGCGCAGGCTTAGCCATTCGAACTATTATTCCTCTGGCTATTGCACATAACCGTCATTGACCTCAAAGAGTAATTCTTCCATTTGCTGATAGGCATTCTCACAACCAGGTACATTGAAAAGCACCATGAGAATGACCCACTTCAGATCTTCCAGATCAAATTCCGGTGTTTCCAACGCCATGACGCGTTCAATGATCATTTCCCGCGTTTCAAGGTTCAGAACCTGAATTTGCTCAAGGAACAATAAAAAGCCACGACATTCCGCATCAAGACGCTGCGCCTCATCCTGCGTATAGATCCGTATAGCCAGAGGATCGTTTGCTAAATAAAGCGGCGCAGTCTGCCCTTCCTGAATATCAGCCAGTTTTTCCAGCCAACTCAACGCGCTATAGATATCGTTACGATGGAATCCAGCGCGGGTGAGGTCATCAGTTAACGTATCCTGATCGACACGCATTTCAGTTTCATTGTGGATGTAGCTCTCAAACAAGTACATGAGTACGTCGAACATGGCCTGCCCTCCTTAATCGGACATAGCCGCCGGGTACTGCTGCGATCCATCCTGCTAACTCCAGATCTAATAGCTTAGTGACTATCTCTGGCACAGGTTGGCCGGCACGTTCAGCGACAACGTCAACAGGTGTAACCTCATCTCCTACGTTAGCCAACACGTCGGCAAATGGCAATTCGCCATCCTCTTCTTCGTTAGAAATAGTTTGCCCGCTTTCCATCGGCAGCCACTGTAACTCACTCACCAACTGCTCAAGAATATCTTTCGGATGTGTAACCAGGCTGGCTCCTTGCTGGATCAACCAGTGTGTTCCCTCAGTCATCGGGTTGCCAATCGGTCCCGGCAGAGCAAAAACCTCTCGTCCTTGCTCCAAAGCATAACGCGCAGTGACCAGCGACCCACTGCGGATAGTCGCTTCAATGACCAGAACACCCAGCCCTAACCCGCTGATAATACGATTTCTTCTGGGAAAGTTGGTTGGAAAAGGCGGCATCGCGAGGGGAAATTCAGAGACCAACGCGCCACCACCGCCACAGATACGTTCGGCAAGCTTAGCGTGCCGCTTGGGATAAATATTTTTCAACCCGCTTCCCAGCACTGCAATGGTTCGCCCTCCCGCATCCAAAGCAGCGCGATGAGCAATACCATCAATGCCAATCGCTAGCCCACTTGTTACCGTGAGTTCATTCGCGGCAAGCTCCTGGGCGAAAAAGCATCCCCAGCGTTCACCGTAAGCACTACTCCCCCGGCTACCAATAATCGATATTTGTGGCGATGCCAGTAACTCAGGAGAGCCAGAAACAAAGAGTAGAAGCGGAAAATCACGAATATTGCTCAATAGAAAAGGATATAAGGCATCTTCGCACGTCACGATATGATGATTGGGATAAGACAACCAATTAAGGGTTTCTTCCAGAGTCTTACGATCGTAGGCACAGAATTGGGCTATTTGGGTATCAGACAGGCCTAACGCCCTCAGGAGCTCGTTATCGAACGAGTTTAAGTCAATAAGCTTTCTGACAATCGCCCAAGCACGTCTGGCACCCAGATACCGTACGCCCGTCATACGTAACCAGATTTCCGTTGATCGCATCGGTGTCCCTTACTCCGCTCTGTTCAGATAAGTGCTGCAATTCAGTGCCGATGCTGTCAATCGGGGCAGGAAATGTCTAGAATGAGGACTAAGACTCTCTCACTATTCAGATACAGATCTAAACATATATGGCAGTTTTGCAGGTATTACATTTTCCAGACGAGCGGCTCCGCATCACTGCGCAGCCAGTAAAAGAAGTCAATGCAGATATTCAACGTATCGTGGATGATATGTTCGATACCATGTACGAAGAAGAAGGTATTGGGCTGGCTGCGACACAGGTGGATATTCATCAGCGTATTATTGTTATTGACGTCTCTGAAGAACGAGACCAACGACTGGTGCTGATCAATCCCGAGCTGATTGAAAAGAGCGGCGATACGGGCATCGAAGAGGGTTGTCTGTCGATCCCTGAAACGCGTGCGCTGGTTCCTCGTGCAGAGCATGTGAAAGTGCGCGCATTGGATCGTGAAGGTAAGCCGTTCGAACTTGAAGCAAGCGAGCTACTCGCCATTTGTATTCAGCACGAAATGGACCATCTGGTTGGGAAACTGTTTATCGATTACCTTTCCCCGCTTAAACGCCAGCGCATTCGTCAAAAACTGGAAAAACTGGCTAAGCAGAATAGTCGAGCCCGATAATTTTCATCCTGACAGGAAGCACTGTGTCTGATTCTTTACGCATAATCTTTGCCGGAACCCCTGACTTTGCCGCGCGTCACCTCGACGCGCTTTTATCATCGGGTCATGAAGTTGTTGGCGTTTTCACCCAGCCCGATCGTCCAGCAGGCAGGGGCAACAAGCTCACTCCCAGTCCGGTAAAAGTACTGGCAGAACAGCATAGCATCCCCGTTTTCCAGCCTAAATCTCTGCGGCCGGAAGAAAATCAAGCGATGGTTCAGGCGTTAAATGCCGATGTTATGGTCGTTGTCGCCTACGGATTAATTCTGCCGCAGCCCGTGTTATCCATGCCTCGCCTTGGCTGCATTAATGTTCACGGTTCTCTGTTGCCTCTCTGGCGCGGCGCAGCCCCCATTCAACGTGCATTGTGGGCTGGGGATAGTGAAACCGGCGTGACGATCATGCAAATGGATGTTGGACTCGATACTGGCGCAATGCTGCACAAAATTTCGTGCCCAATCCTGCAACAGGATACCAGCGCAACGTTGTACGATAAACTTGCTGAGCTGGGCCCACGTGGCTTATTGGAAACGCTGGAACAACTTGCTGATGGCAGCGCTGTTGCTGAAACACAAAATGATGCCCTTGCCACCTATGCAGAAAAGCTCAGCAAAGAAGAAGCTCGTCTCAACTGGCAGTTATCTGCCGAGCAGCTTGAACGGTGTATTCGTGCTTTTAATCCTTGGCCAGTCAGCTATTTCATCGTCGATGAACAGCCAGTGAAAGTTTGGAAAGCTGAAGTCATCGCCAAAGAACATGGCTCACAGCCTGGTACAATCATACAGGCAGACAAGCAGGGCATTCAGGTAGCAACAGCCGATGGCATCTTGAATATTCAGGAATTGCAGCCCGCAGGCAAAAAAGTCATGGCCGCACAGGATCTGCTTAACTCACGTCGTGAGTGGTTCGTTCCCGGTAATACACTGGACTAATCTATTTTTCATACCGGCACCATGCCGGTATATCCTCTCTCTTTTACGTATACGTCATCGCTAACACATGAAAAGCTCATACAATCTACGCAGTATTGCCGCAAAAGTGGTGGGGCAGGTTCTGGATCAGGGGCAATCACTCAGTGCCTTATTACCTGTCTATCAGCGTGAAGTCTCCGATAAAGATCGCGCACTTTTGCAAGAGCTTTGCTTCGGCGTATTACGCGTTTTACCGCAGTTGGAATGGTGTATTCAACAACTGATGGCTAAACCGCTTACGGGTAAACAACGCACGCTGCACTACCTCATCATGGTCGGCATCTACCAGTTGCACTACACTCGAATCCCGCCACATGCGGCCCTGGCAGAAACAGTAGAAGGTGCCGTCGCATTAAAGCGGCCACAGCTCAAGGGACTGATTAATGGCGTATTACGCCAATTTCAGCGTCAGCAGGAAGAACTGATTCAACGTGAGGCAACTCACTCATCTCATTATCTGCATCCAAGCTGGCTGCTGGCGCGCATTGAACGTGCCTATCCACATCATTGGCAAAACATCGTTGAGGCGAATAATCAACGCCCCCCAATGTGGCTACGAGTGAATCGATTACACCACACACGTGAAGCGTATTTAAACTTGTTAGAGCAAGAGGGAATCGAGGCATTTCCTCATGCTGAATACAGCGATGCGATACGACTTACTGCTCCCTGTGCGGTTGATCAATTGCCAGGATTTTCGCAAGGATGGGCAACCGTACAGGATGCATCGGCTCAAGGTTGCGTCTATTGGCTCGATCCACAAGATGGCGAACAGATCCTCGATCTCTGCGCTGCACCCGGCGGAAAAACAACACACATTTTAGAAGCGGCACCAAAATCTCATGTGCTCGCTGTCGATGTAGATGAAACGCGTTTAGGCCGGGTAAAAGAAAATTTACTGCGGCTACAAATGCATGCCGAAGTAAAACAAGGTGATGGACGTTACCCCGATTCATGGTGCGAAGGACGTGTGTTTGATCGCATTCTGTTGGATGCCCCATGCTCGGCCACGGGTGTGATTCGCCGCCATCCTGATATTAAGTGGTTGCGCCGAGATAGAGACATCGAGGAATTAGCGGCATTGCAAAAAGAAATTCTTGATGCCATCTGGCCACATCTCAAAACAGGCGGCACGATGGTCTATGCTACCTGCTCTATTCTGCCGCAAGAAAATACCCAACAAGTTGCTGATTTCCTGACTCGCCATACCGATGCAACACTTGTCGATACAGGAACAAGAGAAATACCGGGTATACAGATGCTTCCCCATGCCGATGGTGGTGATGGTTTCTTTTATGCGAAGCTGGTAAAAAACTGATATTGAACCCAGTATTGTCTGCAACAGACAGCAATCAATAAACGGCATGGCTTATTATGAAAATTATCATTCTTGGCGCGGGTCAGGTCGGCGGAACACTGGCGGAAAATTTAGCGGGCGAAAACAATGACATCACTGTCGTTGATACTGATGCAAATCGGTTACGCCAGCTTCAGGATAAGTTTGACCTGCGTGTCGTTACAGGCTATGCCTCTCATCCACGCGTACTGCGTGAAGCGGGAGCAGAAGATGCGGATATGCTGGTCGCCGTTACCAATTCAGATGAAACGAATATGGTAGCTTGCCAGATTGCTTATTCTCTTTTCAAAACACCAAACCGGATTGCACGCATTCGTGCAGCTGAATACATTCGTGAATCAGAACAGCTGTTTTTACCAGAAGCGGTTCCCATCGATCACTTAATTTCTCCAGAGCAGTTAGTGATCGATAACATTTACAAACTGATCGAATATCCTGGAGCACTTCAGGTCGTCAACTTCGCTGAAGGCAAAGTGAGTCTTGCGGCAGTTAACGCCTATTATGGTGGCCCACTAGTGGGTAATGCTCTGACTTCTCTTCGTGAACACATTCCTCACGTAGATACCCGCGTTGCGGCTATTTTTCGTCACGATCGTCCGATTCGCCCACAGGGTTCCACTATTATCGAAGCTGGAGATGAAGTATTTTTTGTCGCCGCTTCACAACATATCCGTGCGGTGATGAGCGAGCTGCAGCGCCTTGAAAAACCGTATAAAAGGATCATGATTGTTGGTGGCGGGAACGTCGGTGCAGGATTAGCGCAGCGGTTAGAAAAAGACTACAGCATCAAGTTGATAGAACGAAATGCAGACCGAGCTGTGGAACTGGCTGAGCTTCTGCAAAATACGGTCGTATTCCATGGCGATGCTTCAGATCAAGAACTCCTCGCCGAAGAGCATATCGAGCAGATCGATGTATTCATCGCCATTACCAACGATGACGAAGCGAATATTATGTCAGCTATGCTGGCTAAGCGCATGGGCGCGAAAAAAGTAATGGTACTTATCCAGCGTCGGGCTTATGTCGATCTGGTTCAGGGCAGCGTCATCGATGTCGCAATATCCCCACAGCAGGCAACAATTTCTGCGCTACTCAGCCACGTCCGCAAGGCGGATATTGTTAGCGTATCCTCTTTACGTCGTGGTGTCGCCGAAGCAATCGAGGCCATCGCCCATGGAGATGAGGGCACATCGAAAGTTGTCGGCAGAATGATCGAAGATATTAAGCTTCCACCCGGTACGACCATCGGTGCTATCGTTCGCGGTGATGACGTCATCATTGCCAACGCAAATAGCAAAATTGAACAAGGTGATCACGTCATCATGTTCTTGGCTGACAAGAAATTTGTGCCTGATGTTGAACGCCTATTTCAACCGAGCCCTTTCTTTTTGTAATGTGGGAACAGCTTTATTGCTCATCGATAATCTGGCAAAGATACGGCTATTGGTTAGAATTAATTTATAAATTTTGGCAAGGAGAACAGATATGAGCATCATCAAAGAATTCAGAGAGTTTGCCATGCGTGGCAACGTTGTCGATTTGGCGGTGGGTGTCATTATTGGTGCAGCTTTCGGTAAAATCGTCTCTTCTCTGGTATCAGATATTATTATGCCGCCACTTGGGCTTTTGATTGGTGGTGTCGATTTCAAACAATTCAGCCTTATTCTCCGGGATGCACAAGGCGAAATTCCTGCCGTTGTCATGAATTATGGCGCTTTCATCCAGAATATTTTCGACTTTGTCATCGTCGCTTTTGCGATTTTTATAGCGATCAAGCTTATGAATAAAATGCGGCGCAAACAGGAAGATACCCCTGCCGCACCACCAAAGCCTAGCGCTGAAGAAAAGCTCTTAGCTGAAATTCGCGACTTACTAAAAGAACAACAAACTAGACAGTAATAATTAAGTTTCTACTCAGACTCAGTATCGTTACGCAGAAAGTAGAAAGGCCAGAGGTAAATAATCATTTGATTGCTTACCACTGGCCTCCCAATTACCTTTCTTCATGTGCTTCTCTTTCCTACGATAACTTCCTTTCCCTTTTTCATTCACTTCAATTCGTTGACGAAACAGTGGGTCATGTAGCAATGCCTCAATGGCGTTGTCCTGGATTTTCCCACGTTTATGGCGGTATGTGGTCATCATTACTCCCAAGGAACTCAGGTTGGTATGTACATCAATAAAACGTGCAGAGTATATAGTCGAAATAGGTAGATGAGAATAGGTGGGGTGTATTTTTCAGCTCACTCAGACACAGGTCATTGCTTACCATGTATATTTATGCGAAAACATGATTTATTTCAGATATAAAAAAACCGGGTTTCCCCGGTTTTTTTACGCTCTTACAGATTACTCTGCAGCAGCTACTTCTTCTGTCTGCGAAACTGAGCGATCAACGAGCTCGATGTATGCCATCGGCGCATTGTCACCAGCACGGAAGCCACACTTCAGAATACGAGTGTAACCACCGGCACGGCTCGCGAAACGCGGGCCCAGTTCATTAAACAGTTTTGCCACGATCTCGTTATCACGAGTACGGGCGAATGCCAGACGACGATTAGCAACGCTGTCGGTCTTGGCAAGAGTAATCAGCGGTTCAACAACGCGACGCAGCTCTTTCGCTTTCGGCAGGGTCGTCTTGATGATTTCATGACGAACCAAAGAACTAGCCATGTTACGGAACATAGCCTGACGATGGCTGCTGTTACGGTTCAGTTGACGACCACTCTTACGATGGCGCATGACCTTATCCTTCTCAGTAAAACCTTAACCTGTGATCTGGTTACTCATCAGCAATGCTTGCCGGTGGCCAGTTTTCCAGGCGCATGCCCAGAGACAGACCACGGGAAGCCAGTACATCTTTAATCTCAGTAAGAGATTTTTTACCAAGGTTAGGCGTTTTGAGCAGCTCAACCTCGGTACGCTGTACCAGATCACCGATGTAGTGGATAGCTTCTGCCTTAAGGCAGTTAGCAGAGCGGACAGTCAATTCCAGATCGTCAACAGGGCGCAGCAGAATCGGATCGAATTCTGGTTTCTCTTCTTTAACTTCTGGCTGACGAACATCACGTAAGTCAACAAAAGCTTCAAGTTGTTCAGCCAGAATGGTAGCCGCACGGCGGATCGCTTCTTCAGGATCGATCGTGCCATTGGTTTCCATTTCGATGACTAGCTTGTCCAAGTCAGTACGCTGTTCTACACGAGCTGCTTCAACATTGTAGGCAATACGCTCTACAGGGCTGTAGCAAGCATCAACTAACAGACGACCAATCGGGCGCTCATCTTCTTCCGTATGAATACGGGCAGATGCCGGCACATAACCACGACCACGTTGAACTTTGATACGCATGCTAATAGATGCGTTTTCATCGGTCAGATGGCAAATTAAGTGCTGCGGCTTGACGATTTCGACATCACCATCATGGATGATGTCGGCTGCAGTCACAGGGCCAATGCCAGATTTATTCAGGGTAAGAATAACTTCATCTTTGCCTTGAACTCTCACCGCCAGCCCTTTCAGGTTGAGCAGGATTTCCAGGATATCTTCCTGTACGCCTTCTTTGGTGCTGTACTCATGCAGTACACCATCAATCTCAACCTCGGTCACCGCGCAACCTGGCATGGATGAAAGCAGAATACGGCGCAGTGCGTTGCCAAGAGTATGGCCGAAGCCCCGCTCTAATGGCTCAAGGGTCACCTTGGCGTGCGTCGAACTCACTTGCTCGATATCAACCAGGCGCGGTTTTAGAAACTCTGTCACAGAACCCTGCATTGTGTCCTCTCTTTGGTACTAAGCTTTACTTGGAGTAAAGCTCGACGATCAGGTGTTCATTAATGTCCGCAGACAGATCGGTACGTTCAGGAATACGTTTGAACACACCTTCCATCTTGGCAGCATCAACTTCCAGCCAAGTTGGCTTTTCACGCTGTTCAGCCAGCTCCAGAGCGGCTTTCACGCGAGATTGCTTTTTCGCTTTCTCACGGATGCTGACTACGTCATTCGGGGATACCTGATAAGAAGCGATGCTAACAACGCGACCGTTTACCATGATAGCTTTGTGGCTTACCATCTGACGTGCTTCAGCACGAGTGGCACCAAAACCCATACGATAAACAACGTTATCCAGACGACCTTCCAGCAGTTGCAGCAGGTTTGCACCTGTGTTGCCTTTCAGACGTGCAGCTTCTTTATAATAGTTACGGAACTGACGCTCCAGAACACCGTAGATACGGCGAACTTTTTGCTTTTCACGCAACTGTACACCATAGTCAGACAGACGCGGTTTACGCGCACCGTGCTGGCCAGGAGCTTGTTCAATTTTACACTTGGAATCGATCGCACGAACACCAGACTTCAGGAACAGGTCGGTGCCTTCACGACGGCTCAGCTTGAGCTTAGGACCCAAATATCTTGCCATTTTCTTTCTCCAACAATCCTAAAAGCGGCGTTATACGCGGCGCTTTTTCGGCGGACGACAACCGTTATGAGGGATCGGAGTCACATCAGTAATATTAGTGATGCGGAAACCAGCCGCGTTCAATGCGCGGATAGTAGACTCACGGCCCGGACCAGGTCCTTTAACCATAACTTCCAGGTTCTTAATACCGTACTCTTTCACGGCCTCTGCGCAACGTTCTGCAGCTACCTGAGCAGCGAACGGCGTAGATTTACGAGAACCACGGAAGCCGGAACCACCGGCAGTTGCCCAACCCAGCGCATTACCCTGACGATCAGTAATGGTTACGATGGTGTTGTTGAAAGAAGCATGGATATGAGCCACACCGTCAGAGACTTGCTTTCTTACACGCTTACGTGCACGAATAGGTGCCTTTGCCATTATTCAATCACCCCGATTATTTCTTGATCGGTTTGCGCGGACCCTTACGGGTACGGGCGTTAGTCTTGGTACGCTGACCGCGAACCGGCAGACCACGACGATGACGCAAACCACGATAAGTACCAAGGTCCATAAGACGCTTGATGCTCAGGGTAACTTCACGACGCAGATCACCTTCTACAACAAACTTGGCAACTTCGTCACGCAGCTTATCGATTTGCTCTTCAGACAGCTCACTGATCTTAACATCTTCGGCAATCCCTGTTGCAGCACAAATAGCCTGCGACCGGGTTTTACCGATACCGAAAATCGACGTTAACGCAATAACGGTATGTTTATGATCAGGAATGTTAATGCCTGCTATACGGGCCACTATGCACTCCTACAATTTTATACAGCAACACCATTCTGAAAAGCCCGTTTTCAGGATACTCAAATAATGTTGCAGCTACATACAAAAGATTGGCTGGCTAATCTAGCCAGCTCAATCCAACTTTGCAAGAAAAATATGCGAGATAATCAGCCTTGACGCTGTTTATGCTTCGGCTCGGCACTGCAGATCACACGAACGACACCGTTACGCTTAACAATCTTACAGTTACGACATAATTTCTTGACGGAAGCACGAACTTTCATTTTTACTCTCCGTAACTTCTCAAGCTCACCTAATTAACGGTTATAGCCTTTCAGGTTTGCTTTCTTCAATGCAGACTCATATTGACTCGACATCATTAGAGTTTGCACTTGAGCCATAAAGTCCATGATGACGACAACAACGATCAATAAAGATGTACCCCCGAAATAGAAAGGTACTTTCATTGCGTCACGCATAAACTCCGGGATCAGGCAGATAAAAGTAATATACATCGCACCAATCAGAGTCAGGCGAGTCATCACTTTATCGATATATTTCGCCGTTTGCTCTCCCGGACGAATTCCTGGCACGAATGCACCGGACTTCTTCAGGTTATCTGCTGTTTCGCGCGGGTTGAAAACCAACGCAGTGTAGAAGAAACAGAAGAAGATGATTGCAGACGCATAGAGTAACACATAAAGCGGCTGTCCGGGCTGCAAATACAGCGAAATAGTTGTCAGCCAGTTCCAACCGGTACCGCCCCCAAACCAAGATGCAATCGTGGCTGGGAACAGAATAATACTGGAGGCGAAAATTGCAGGGATAACCCCAGCCATGTTCACTTTCAGCGGTAAATGCGTACTCTGTGCTGCATAAACACGACGCCCCTGTTGACGTTTTGCATAGTTAACGACGATACGACGCTGACCACGTTCAACGAAAACAACGAAGAAGGTTACTGCAAACACTAAAACTGCAACCAACAGCAACAGGAGGAAGTGCAGGTCGCCTTGCCGAGCTTGCTCGATAGTATGGCCAATGGCCGGCGGTAGTCCCGCAACAATACCAGCGAAGATTATGATCGAGATACCGTTACCGATACCACGTTCCGTAATCTGTTCTCCCAGCCACATCAGGAACATTGTCCCAGTAACCAGGCTCACAACAGCGGTAAAGTAGAAAGCAAAACCTGGATTTATCACCAAGTCTTGCATTCCAGGCATATTCGGCAAACCGGTAGCAATACCGATCGACTGGAATATAGCCAATACCAAGGTACCGTAACGGGTATACTGGCTGATCTTACGACGGCCAGCTTCCCCTTCTTTCTTTATTTCAGCCAACGCGGGATGAACCACCGTCAGCAACTGGATAATAATCGACGCCGAAATATACGGCATAATACCCAGTGCAAAGATAGAAGCACGGCTGAGAGCACCACCAGAGAACATGTTAAACATTTCAATGATGGTGCCTCGCTGCTGTTCAAGCAATTTGGCAAGCACAGTGGCATCAATACCAGGAATTGGGATAAAAGAGCCAATACGGAAAACAATTAGCGCACCGATAACAAACAAAAGTCTGCGCTTCAGTTCACCAACTCCGCCTTTAGCACTTTGAAAATCTAATCCTGGTTGCTTAGCCATCTGCTACTTATTCCTCAATTTTACCGCCAGCAGTTTCGATAGCAGCACGAGCACCTTTAGTGACACGCAGACCACGAATCGTTACCGGACGAGCAACTTCACCAGACAGAATCACTTTCGCGAACTCAATCTGAATGCCAATAACATTAGCGGCTTTCAGCGTATTCAGGTCAACCACGTCGCCTTCTACTTTAGCTAAATCAGACAGACGAACTTCTGCCGTGATCATTGCTTTGCGAGAAGTAAAACCGAATTTCGGCAGACGACGATATAAAGGCATCTGGCCACCTTCAAAACCACGACGCACGCCACCGCCAGAACGAGAGTTCTGACCTTTGTGACCACGACCACTGGTTTTGCCCAGGCCAGAACCAATACCACGACCTAAACGCTTCGGTGCGTGTTTAGCACCTTCGGCCGGAGACAGAGTATTTAAACGCATCTGTTACTCCTCTACTTTAACCATGTAGGAAACCGCGTTGACCATACCGCGAACCGCAGGAGTATCCTCACGTTCAACTGTATGACCAATACGACGCAGACCCAGGCCAAGCAGTGTCGCCTTATGTTTCGGCAGACGACCGATTGCACTACGGGTTTGAGTAATTTTAATAGTCTTTGCCACGGTCATTACCCCAGAATTTCTTCAACGGATTTACCACGCTTGGCAGCGACCATTTCTGGGGACTTCATATTTGCCAAACCATCAATCGTTGCACGAACCACGTTAATCGGGTTAGTGGAACCATAGGCTTTAGCCAATACGTTGTGAACCCCTGCAACTTCCAAAACGGCGCGCATTGCACCACCGGCAATAATACCGGTACCTTCGGAAGCTGGCTGCATGAACACACGAGAACCCGTGTGAGCACCTTTAACTGGGTGCTGCAGGGTGCCGTTGTTCAGCGCGACATTCATCATATTGCGACGGGCTTTTTCCATCGCTTTCTGGATCGCTGCTGGAACTTCGCGAGCTTTACCGTAACCAAAACCAACGCGGCCGTTGCCATCACCCACTACAGTCAGTGCGGTGAAGCTGAAAATACGACCACCTTTAACGGTTTTAGATACGCGATTTACCGCGATCAGCTTTTCCTGCAGTTCGCCAGCTTGTTTCTCGATGTGAGCCATCTTACACCTCTACCTTAGAACTGAAGGCCAGCTTCACGGGCAGCATCTGCCAGTGCTTGGACTCGACCATGATATTGGAAACCGGAACGGTCGAAAGAGACATCTTTGATGCCTTTTTCTAACGCGCGTTCTGCAATAGCTTTACCTATTGCACTTGCTGCGTCTTTATTACCGGTAGACTTCAGTTGTTCAGCGATAGCTTTTTCTACAGTAGAAGCGGCTACCAGGACTTCAGAACCGTTCGGTGCAATGACCTGCGCATAAATATGGCGTGGAGTACGATGTACCACCAGACGCGTCGCACCCAGTTCCTGGAGCTTGCGGCGTGCGCGGGTCGCACGACGGATACGAGCTGCTTTCTTATCCATAGTGTTACCTTACTTCTTCTTAGCCTCTTTGGTACGCACGACTTCGTCGGCGTAACGGACACCCTTGCCTTTATAAGGCTCAGGACGACGGTAGGCGCGTAATTCCGCAGCAACCTGACCAATAACCTGCTTATCAGCACCTTTCAGTACGATTTCAGTTTGGCTTGGGCATTCTGCAGTAATACCTGCCGGCAGTGCATGCTCTACTGGGTGAGAAAACCCGAGAGACAGGTTAACCACGTTGCCTTTAACAGCAGCACGGTAACCAACACCAACCAGTTGCAGCTTCTTAGTGAAGCCTTCGGTAACACCGATAACCATTGCGTTCAACAGAGCACGAGTGGTACCAGCTTGGGCCCATCCGTCAACAAAACCTTCGCGCGGAGCGAAAGTCAGAGCGTTGTCAGCTTGTTTCACTTCAACAGCATCGTGGATCTTACGACTCAGCTCGCCGTTTTTACCCTTAATCGAAACATCCTGACCGTTGAGTTTTACCTCTACGCCGGCAGGAATGACGACGGGTGCTTTTGCAACACGAGACATTTTTCCTCCCGATTAAGCTACGTAGCAGATAATCTCGCCACCAAGACCAGCCTGGCGAGCTGCACGATCAGTCATAACACCTTTAGAGGTAGAAACAACTGCGATACCCAAACCGGCCATAACTTTTGGCAGCTCATCTTTTCTTTTATAGATGCGCAGGCCTGGACGGCTTACTCGCTGAATGCTTTCTACCACTGCCTTGCCCTGGAAATATTTAAGTTCTAATTCCAGAACTGGCTTGGTGTCGCCTTCGATTTTGAAATCTTCAATGTAACCTTCTTCCTTCAGCACGTTGGCAATTGCCACTTTCAGCTTGGAGGAAGGCATGGTGACCGCAACTTTGTTCGCGGCTTGACCGTTACGGATACGGGTCAGCATATCCGCGATCGGATCTTGCATGCTCATCTGTCTTTACTCCCGTGATTCAATTGGTGACAATTACCAGCTAGCCTTTTTCAGACCCGGAATTTCACCGCGCATAGCGGCTTCACGGACCTTGATACGGCTCAACCCGAACTTCCGCAGGAAAGCGTGCGGACGACCAGTTTGGCGGCAGCGGTTACGCTGACGAGACGGGCTGGAATCACGCGGCAGAGTCTGCAGCTTAAGAACTGCATCCCAACGATCTTCGTCGGATGAGTTCACACCAGAGATGATAGCTTTCAATTCCTCGCGTTTAGCGCGGTATTTTTCAGCCAGTTTCACACGAACAACTTCGCGTGCTTTCATGGATTGCTTAGCCATTAGTAACCCTACCTTACTTGCGGAATGGGAAGTTAAAGGCGGCCAACAGCGCACGGCCTTCATCATCGGATTTCGCAGTAGTGGTAATGGTAATGTCCAAACCACGAACGCGATCGACTTTATCGTAGTCGATTTCCGGGAAGATGATCTGCTCACGCACACCCATGCTGTAGTTACCACGACCATCGAATGACTTAGCGGACAAGCCACGGAAGTCACGAATACGCGGTACAGCAATGGAAATCAGACGCTCAAGGAACTCCCACATGCGTTCGCCACGCAGAGTTACTTTACAGCCGATCGGATAGCCCTGACGGATTTTGAAGCCTGCAACAGATTTGCGTGCTTTGGTGATCAACGGTTTTTGACCGGAGATTGCTGCCAGATCAGCTGCTGCGTTATCCAGCAGTTTCTTGTCAGCGATCGCTTCACCAACACCCATATTCAGGGTGATCTTCTCGACCCGAGGGACTTGCATGACAGAATTGTAGTTAAACTCAGTCATGAGTTTTTTAACTACTTCGTCTTTGTAGTAATCATGCAGTTTCGCCATCGTACTACTCCAAATTACTTGATAGTTTCGCTATTAGATTTAAAGAAACGGACTTTTTTTCCGTCTTCGAATCTAAAGCCTACACGGTCAGCCTTACCAGTTGCCGCATTGAAGATTGCAAGGTTAGAAACTTGAATTGCAGCTTCTTTTTCAACGATGCCACCTGGTTGGTTCAGGGCCGGAACCGGCTTCTGATGTTTTTTAACCAGATTAATACCTTCAACAATGACCTTACTAGCAGACAGGACATTTTTTACTTTACCGCGCTTACCTTTATCTTTACCGGTTAGCACAATAACTTCGTCATCACGACGGATTTTCGCTGCCATGATTCGCTCCTTAAAGTACTTCTGGTGCCAGAGAGATAATTTTCATGAACTTCTCATTACGCAGTTCACGAGTTACCGGCCCAAAAATACGCGTACCGATAGGCTGTTCGCTGTTATTGTTTAAAATAACGCAAGCATTGCCATCGAAGCGAATGACAGAACCGTCCGGGCGACGAACACCCTTCTTGGTGCGCACCACTACCGCCTTCAGAACATCGCCTTTCTTCACCTTACCGCGAGGAATTGCTTCCTTGATGGTAATTTTGATGATATCGCCGACGCCTGCGTAGCGACGGTGCGAGCCACCTAGAACCTTGATACACATTACGCGACGTGCACCGGAATTATCGGCCACGTTCAGCATAGTCTGTTCTTGGATCATTTTAGTGCTCCGCTTGTCAACTACTACTCTAGGACCCTTTCGGGCCATTAAATACCCCATAATTGAGGGCGCAGCATTATAACACCGCTTCCTTGGTATGGGTAGAAAAAATAAACGGCCCTTTGCAGAGCCGTTTATCATAAGAGAAGAGCGCTACTTTATTACAGAATCGCTTTCTCTACAACGCGAACAAGTGTCCAAGACTTATTTTTGGACAGCGGACGGCATTCGCGGATTTCAACCACGTCACCGATACCGCATTCATTGTTCTCGTCATGTACGTGCAGCTTAGTCGTACGCTTAATGAATTTACCGTAAAGCGGGTGTTTCACAAAACGTTCGATAGCAACAACCATGGATTTCTCCATTTTGTCGCTTACAACACGACCTTGCAGAGTACGGATTTTATCGGTCATTACGCACCCGCCTTCTCAGTCAGTAAAGTCTTAACACGTGCAATATTCTGACGCACTTGTTTTACCAGGTGAGTCTGTTGCAACTGACCACTGGCAGCCTGCATACGCAGGTTAAATTGCTCGCGCAGCAGGCCGAGCAGTTCAGTGTTCAGCTCTTCGACGCTTTTTTCACGCAGCTCATTTGCTTTCATTACATCACCGTCTTAGTTACAAAGGTGGTTTTGATAGGCAGTTTCGCTGCTGCCAGTTGGAATGCCTCACGGGCTAACTCTTCCGGCACACCGTCCATTTCGTACAGGACTTTACCTGGCTGAATCAAGGCAACCCAATATTCCACGTTACCTTTACCTTTACCCATACGAACTTCAAGCGGTTTCTCGGTGATCGGTTTGTCCGGGAATACACGGATCCAGATCTTACCTTGACGCTTAACAGCACGAGTCATGGCACGACGTGCAGCTTCGATTTGACGAGCAGTCAGGCGACCGCGGCCAACAGCTTTCAGACCGAAAGTGCCGAAGCTAACATCCGTACCCTGCGCCAGACCACGGTTGCGGCCCTTGTGCACCTTACGGAATTTTGTACGCTTTGGTTGTAACATCAGCGACTCTCCTTACTTGCGGCCTTTACGCTGCTGCTTTTTAGGTTGAGCAGCCGGTTTTTCCGGTTGTTCAACGGCAGCCATACCACCCAGGATCTCACCTTTGAAGATCCACACTTTCACACCGATAACACCATAAGTGGTGTGCGCTTCGGAGGTGTTGTAGTCGATATCCGCACGCAGTGTATGCAATGGAACACGACCTTCACGGTACCATTCGGTACGCGCGATTTCAGCGCCGCCAAGACGGCCACTTACTTCAACTTTAATACCTTTAGCGCCCAGACGCATGGCGTTCTGTACCGCACGCTTCATAGCACGACGGAACATCACACGACGCTCCAGCTGAGAAGTGATGCTGTCAGCAACCAGTTTTGCGTCCAGTTCAGGTTTACGAACTTCTGCGATATTGATCTGTGCAGGTACGCCAGCGATATCCGCTACGACTTTGCGCAGTTTTTCAACATCTTCACCTTTTTTACCGATCACGATACCCGGACGAGCAGTGTGAATAGTCACACGAATGCTTTTTGCCGGACGTTCGATAACGATACGAGAAACGGAAGCCTTCTCCAGTTCCTTCGTCAGGTATTTACGAACTTTAAAATCGCTGTCCAGGTTGTCAGCGAATTCTTTGGTATTCGCATACCAGGTAGAGTTCCAAGGTTTGACAATACCCAGGCGAATACCATTAGGATGTACTTTCTGACCCATTGCTAGTCTCCAGAGTCTCAGCGATCGGACACAACCACAGTAATGTGGCTGGTACGCTTCAGGATGCGATCCGCACGACCTTTAGCACGCGGCATAATGCGCTTCATGCTTGGGCCTTCGTCAACGAAGATTTTCGCGACTTTCAGATCATCAATGTCAGCGCCATCGTTGTGTTCTGCGTTAGCAATAGCAGACTCCAGCACTTTTTTAACCAGACCAGCAGCTTTCTTGTTGGTGTAGGTCAGAACTTCCAGAGCTTGCGACACTTTCTTACCGCGAATCAGGTCTGCCACCAGGCGAACCTTTTGAGCAGAAGAACGAGCGTGGCAATGTTTAGCGATAGTTTCCATCTCTTCCTCCTACCTTAGCGCTTCTTGGCCTTTTTGTCGGCCGCATGGCCGCGATAAGTACGAGTCGGCGCGAATTCACCCAGTTTGTGACCGACCATTTCATCGGAAACAAACACCGGAACGTGCTGACGACCATTATGGACAGCGATGGTCAAACCGATCATATTTGGAAAGATCGTTGAACGACGGGACCAAGTGCGCAAAGGCTTCTTGTCTCCGCTTTCCACCGCTTTCTCTACCTTCTTCAGCAAGTGCAGGTCAATAAATGGACCTTTCTTGAGAGAACGTGGCATGGTTTATCCTCTAAGATTATTTAGTACGGCGACGTACGATAAATTTATCAGTACGCTTATTGCTGCGGGTCTTCTTACCTTTGGTCTGAACGCCCCACGGACTAACCGGGTGCTTACCAAAGTTACGACCTTCACCACCACCGTGTGGGTGGTCGACTGGGTTCATTGCCGTACCGCGAACGGTAGGACGAACACCACGCCAGCGTGCAGCACCAGCTTTACCCAGAACGCGAAGCATGTGCTCAGCGTTGCCAACTTCGCCCAGCGTAGCGCGGCAGTCGGATTCGACTTTACGCATTTCGCCAGAACGCAGACGCAGGGTAACGTAAGAACCGTCACGAGCAACGATCTGAACGTAAGCACCAGCAGAACGAGCCAATTGGCCGCCTTTACCTGGTTTCATTTCTACGTTATGAACCGTTGAACCGACTGGAATGTTACGCATCGGCAGGGTATTACCCGCTTTAATCGCAGCATCAACGCCAGATTGAATCTGGTCGCCGGCTTTCAGGCCTTTCGGCGCCAGGATATAACGACGTTCGCCGTCTTTGTACAGAACCAGCGCGATATTCGCGGAACGGTTCGGATCATACTCCAGACGCTCAACAACCGCAGGAATACCGTCTTTATTGCGTTTGAAGTCAATCAGACGATATTGCTGTTTGTGACCACCACCGATGTGACGGGTAGTGATGCGGCCATTGTTGTTACGGCCACCGGATTTGCTGTTCTTTTCCAGCAACGGGGCATAAGGCTTGCCCTTGTGCAGCTCAGGGTTAACCACTTTAACAACGTGGCGACGACCCGGAGATGTCGGTTTACATTTAACAACTGCCATTGTCTTTCTCCTCCGACTTACTCAGCGCCGCCGATGAAGTCCAGATTCTGGCCTTCTTTCAGGGTGACGTAAGCTTTTTTCCAGTCGCTGCGACGACCAATACGCTGTCCGTGACGCTTAACTTTACCCTTAACTACCAGGGTGTTTACGTCTTTAACTTCTACTTCGAACAGTTTCTCTACAGCAGCAACGATCTCTGCTTTAGTCGCGTCTTTAGCAACTTTGAGAACGATGGTGTTAGTTTTTTCCATCGCGGTAGATGCTTTTTCAGATACGTGCGGCGCGCGCAGTACTTTCAGCAGACGTTCTTCACGGATCATGCCAGCATCTCCTCAACTTGCTTAACTGCATCAGCAGTCATAACGACTTTGTCGAAGGCGATCAAGCTAACTGGGTCGATACCTGCTGCATCACGCACGTCAACCTTGTACAGGTTACGCGCAGCCAGGAACAGATTTTCATCCAGTTCACCGGTGATGATCAACACGTCTTCCAGTGCCATTTCTTTCAGTTTCTGTGCCAGCAACTTAGTTTTCGGTGCTTCTACAGAGAACGTCTCGACAACGATCAGACGATCTTGACGTACCAATTCGGACAGAATGCTTTTCAGCGCGCCGCGGTACATCTTTTTGTTAACTTTCTGACTGTGGTCCTGTGGCTTAGCAGCGAAGGTCACACCACCGGAACGCCAGATCGGGCTCTTAGCAGAACCAGAACGCGCACGGCCAGTACCTTTCTGACGCCAAGGTTTTTTACCGGAACCAGTTACTTCAGCACGGGTCTTCTGGGCGCGAGTACCTTGACGGGCACCTGCTGCATAAGCAACAACAACCTGATGTACCAGCGCTTCGTTGAAATCACGACCGAAGGTAGTTTCGGAAACAGTCAGCGCGCTTTGCGCGTCTTTCAATACTAATTCCATTGCTATCTCCTCACGCCTTCACAGCTGGTTTAACGATCAGGTCGCTACCGGTAGCTCCCGGAACAGCACCTTTAACCAGCAGCAGGTTGCGCTCAGCGTCAACACGCACTACGTCCAGGCTCTGAACGGTTACACGTTCGTTACCCAGCTGGCCTGCCATTTTCTTGCCTTTGAACACTTTGCCCGGAGTCTGGTTCTGACCGATAGAACCCGGAACGCGGTGGGACAAGGAGTTACCGTGAGTAGCATCCTGAGTACGGAAATTCCAGCGCTTAACTGTGCCAGCAAAACCTTTACCTTTAGATGTACCAGTAACGTCTACTTTTTTAACGTCTGCGAAAATTTCGACACTGATGCTCTGACCTACAGTGAACTCTTCGCCTTCAGAAAGACGGAATTCACGCAGAGTACGGCCAGCTTCTACGCCAGCTTTAGCAAAGTGACCTGCTTCTGGCTTAGTAACACGGTTTGCTTTTTTAGCACCAGTAGTTACTTGCACAGCGCGGTAACCGTCGTTAGCCAGGTCTTTAACCTGAGTTACGCGGTTTGCTTCAATTTCGATAACGGTTACGGGGATAGATACGCCATCTTCAGTGAAGATACGGGTCATGCCCACTTTTTTACCGACTAAACCAATCATTGTTTCAACCTCTCAATCGCTCAATGACCTGATTAACCCAGGCTGATCTGCACGTCTACACCAGCAGCCAGATCCAGACGCATCAGAGCATCAACGGTTTTCTCGGTTGGCTCAACGATGTCAACCAGACGCTTGTGAGTGCGAATCTCGTACTGATCGCGCGCATCTTTATTGACGTGCGGAGAAATCAGAACGGTAAAGCGCTCTTTGCGGGTCGGCAGCGGGATCGGACCACGTACTTGCGCACCAGTGCGCTTAGCAGTCTCGACGATTTCCGCAGTTGATTGATCAATCAGACGATGATCAAACGCTTTCAGGCGGATACGGATTCTTTGGTTCTGCATGAGACCAGAGCTCCAATTATTTATAAACGTAAATGATTACTCCTCACACCCATTTCGATTGATGGGGGAGTGTAATCGTCAGCACATAACCCCCATATCGGGAGTATTGTTTTGGTCAATAAATGAATATTGGCCGTCTGATTCGGATTGAATCAGGCTTACCTAGTTTCGGTAAGCTCGCGCATTATACGCAAATTGGCTGGGGAAGCAATAAGCAGGATGAAATGATTTTAACGCGGCCGGAGCAATGTGCACAGTCCGGCCGAATGGGGGCATAAATTACATAGCAGGCTATGATAATCAGTTACTCAGCTTTTAGCTGAGCTTGAAGATAGTTTTGTATGCCAAGACGTGAAATCAAGTCTAATTCTGTTTCCAGCCAGTCGATGTGCCCTTCTTCATCAGCAAGAATTTCTATCATTAGATCCCTACTGACGTAGTCATGCACCGAATCAGCATAGGCAATTGCCTCACGCAAATTCTTTGCGCCATCCAATTCAAGTTGAAGATCAGAACGTAAGATCTCCTCGACATCCTCGCCAATGTTTAACTTACCCAAATCCTGTAGATTCGGGATGCCTTCGAGAAACAGGATTCGTTCGATGTAGCGATCAGCATGTTTCATTTCGTCAATAGACTCATGATATTCGTGATCGTTAAGACGGGTTAAGCCCCAGTTTTTAAACATTCGGGCATGAAGAAAATATTGGTTAATGGCTACCAGCTCGTTGCCCAATAACTTATTCAGGTGTGTGATGACTTTTTTATCGCCTTTCATGACATGCTCCTCCGCTCCAGTTCTTAAAGTGTAGAACCGGTAAGCAGAGAGTCAAAAAAAACAACCCTACATTTTATGCTACTTCATACATATCAGGAATTTTAGCCTGCTCTTCCTCAAAAATGACACGCGCCTGACGAATACACTTACCGCAATCTGTCCCGATAGGGACGAGTTTGCGTAATTGCTGCATAGATTGAGGCTGGTGCTGACGAACAGCATTACGAATGACTTTGTCGGAAATTGCGTTGCACAAACACACATACATATCAGGATGACTCATTGTTATCGCGAGTGTCTTTCGCACTACCTTTCAGGACACTACAACCAGCATTTGAAACCGCTCCTAGCGATTTTTTAACCAACTGAGTTATTCTAAATAAGAATTATTTTTATTTCAATTTCCATCTAATCATTTGGACGTAAAAAAAGGCACCGAAGTGCCTTTTTCATGCATTAAGTTTATCAGCGATTAAGCGATAACTTTAGCAACAACGCCCGCGCCTACTGTACGGCCGCCTTCACGGATGGCGAAACGCAAACCGTCGTCCATCGCGATTGGGTGGATCAGGGTAACAACCATTTTGATGTTGTCGCCCGGCATTACCATCTCTACGCCTTCTGGCAGTTCGATGGTGCCCGTTACGTCAGTTGTACGGAAGTAGAACTGAGGACGGTAGCCTTTGAAGAACGGAGTATGACGGCCGCCTTCATCTTTGCTCAGGATATACACTTCGGATTCGAACTGAGTGTGCGGCTTGATTGAACCCGGCTTAGCCAGTACCTGGCCACGCTCGATTTCTTCACGCTTGATACCACGCAGCAGAACACCAACGTTCTCGCCTGCACGACCTTCGTCCAGCAGTTTGCGGAACATTTCTACGCCAGTACAGGTAGATTTCGCCGTATCTTTGATACCAACGATTTCAACTTCTTCACCGACTTTAACGATACCGCGCTCTACACGACCGGTAACAACGGTACCACGACCGGAGATGGAGAATACGTCTTCGATTGGCAGCAGGAACGGCTTGTCAATAGCACGCTCTGGTTCTGGGATATAAGAATCCAGGTGCTCTGCCAGTTCGATGATTTTTGCTTCCCACTCAGCTTCGCCTTCCAGCGCTTTCAGAGCTGAACCACGAACCACTGGGGTATCGTCGCCTGGGAAGTCGTACTGAGACAGCAGCTCACGCACTTCCATCTCAACCAGTTCCAGCAGCTCTTCGTCATCAACCATGTCACATTTGTTCAGGAACACGATGATGAAAGGAACGCCAACCTGACGACCCAGCAGGATGTGCTCACGGGTCTGAGGCATTGGGCCGTCAGTCGCAGCAACAACCAGGATCGCGCCGTCCATCTGGGCAGCACCGGTGATCATGTTTTTCACATAGTCGGCGTGTCCTGGGCAGTCAACGTGCGCGTAGTGGCGAGACGGGGTATCGTACTCAACGTGAGACGTGTTGATGGTGATACCACGTGCTTTTTCTTCTGGTGCGTTATCGATCTGGTCGAATGCACGCGCGTTACCACCGTAGGTTTTAGCCAGAACGGTAGTGATTGCAGCAGTCAGAGTCGTTTTACCATGGTCAACGTGGCCGATAGTACCGACGTTAACGTGGGGTTTTGTACGTTCAAATTTTTCTTTAGACACGGCGATATTCCTTACTCAAATGCTCTCCCCCTATGGAGAGAGCACGGGATTTTGTTTTAACCCTGAGGCTTATTTACCACGGGCTTCAATTACGGCCTGAGCAACGTTGTTAGGCGCATCATCGTACTTCAGGAACTCCATGGAGTAAGAAGCACGGCCTTTGGTCAGAGAACGCAGTTGAGTTGCGTATCCGAACATTTCAGACAACGGAACTTCAGCGTGAATCACAACGCCAGTAACGTTAGATTCCTGACCACGCAGCATACCACGACGACGGCTAAGGTCACCGATGACGTCACCAGTGTTCTCTTCCGGCGTTTCAACTTCAACCTTCATGATCGGCTCAAGCAGAACAGGTTTTGCTTTCTTAAAGCCGTCTTTAAAGGCGATAGAAGCAGCCAGTTTAAACGCCAATTCAGAGGAGTCAACGTCATGGAAAGAACCGAAGTGCAGACGCACGCCGAGATCAACCACTGGGTAACCAGCCAGAGGACCTGCTTTCAGCTGTTCCTGAATACCTTTATCAACGGCAGGGATGTATTCACCAGGAATCACACCACCTTTGATGTCGTTGATGAACTCGTAACCTTTAGGATTTGAGCCCGGCTCCAGTGGGTACATGTCGATAACAACATGACCATACTGACCACGACCACCAGACTGCTTGGCGTGTTTACCTTCGATATCGGTAACTTTCGCACGAATCGCTTCACGGTAAGCAACCTGTGGTTTACCCACGTTCGCTTCAACGTTGAATTCACGCTTCATACGGTCAACGATGATATCGAGGTGCAATTCACCCATACCAGCGATGATAGTCTGGTTAGATTCTTCGTCAGTCCAAACGCGGAAAGACGGGTCTTCTTTAGCCAGACGGCCCAATGCCAGACCCATTTTTTCTTGGTCAGCTTTGGTTTTCGGTTCTACCGCGATGGAGATTACCGGCTCTGGGAATTCCATACGTTCCAAAATGATGACGTTATCTGGATCACACAGTGTGTCACCCGTCGTTACATCTTTCAGACCGATAGCAGCAGCGATATCGCCCGCACGAACTTCTTTGATCTCTTCACGCTTGTTAGCGTGCATCTGAACGATACGACCAAAACGCTCACGTGCTGATTTAACTGGGTTCAGTACGGTGTCACCGGAGTTAACTACACCAGAGTACACGCGGAAGAACGTCAGGTTACCAACAAACGGGTCGGTAGCAATTTTGAACGCCAGTGCAGCAAACGGCTCTTCATCACTTGCGTGACGCTCAGCCGGCGTGTCTTTACCGTCATCCAAAAGACCATTGATCGCAGGTACGTCAACTGGGGATGGCAGGTAGTCAACTACCGCATCCAGCATCGCCTGAACACCTTTGTTCTTAAATGCAGAACCACAGGTTACCAGGATGATTTCGTTGTTCAGAACGCGCTGACGCAGAGCTTTTTTGATCTCTTCTTCAGTCAGTTCTTCACCACCCAGGTATTTCTCCATCAGCTCTTCAGAAGCTTCTGCTGCGGATTCGATCAGGTTTTGGTGCCATTCTTCAGCCAGTTCCTGCATATCAGCTGGGATCTCTTCGTATTCGAAGGTCACGCCCTGATCGGCATCGTTCCAGTTGATGGCTTTCATTTTCACCAGGTCAACAACACCGGTGAAACCTTCTTCAGCACCAATTGCCAGCTGCAGCGGAACAGGGTTCGCGCCCAGACGGGATTTGATCTGACCAACAACTTTCAGGAAATTCGCACCCATGCGGTCCATTTTGTTAACGAACGCAATGCGTGGAACTTTATATTTGTTTGCCTGACGCCATACGGTTTCAGACTGCGGCTGAACACCACCAACTGCGCAGTAAACCATTACCGCACCATCCAGTACACGCATGGAACGTTCTACTTCGATAGTGAAGTCAACGTGTCCCGGGGTGTCGATGATGTTTACGCGATGCGGTTCATACTGCTTAGCCATACCAGACCAGAATGCAGTAGTCGCTGCGGAGGTGATAGTAATACCACGCTCCTGCTCCTGCTCCATCCAGTCCATGGTAGCTGCGCCGTCATGAACTTCACCGATTTTATGGTTTACACCAGTGTAGAACAGAATACGTTCGGTAGTAGTGGTTTTACCGGCGTCGATGTGCGCACTGATACCGATATTACGGTAGCGTGCGATGGGTGTTGTACGAGCCATTTGTATCCTCTATTTACTAGGGCGTTCAATTTAGTTAACCCAAGCGGGTTGGCTATTTTTAGCGCCCGCTTGGTTAGCATAACTACAGCGAAGGGATTACCAACGGTAGTGAGCGAACGCCTTGTTAGCTTCGGCCATACGGTGAACGTCTTCACGTTTCTTAACAGCAGTACCTTTGTTTTCTGCTGCATCAGAAAGTTCGTTCGCCAGGCGCAGAGCCATAGATTTATCACCGCGTTTACGAGCAGCTTCTACGATCCAACGCATTGCCAACGCATTACGACGAACCGGACGGACTTCTACTGGTACTTGATAAGTAGAACCACCAACGCGGCGCGACTTAACTTCGACAGTCGGGCGAACGTTGTCCAGAGCTACTTCAAAAGCTTCCAGATGATCTTTACCAGAACGCTGAGCCAGGGTCTCCAGCGCGGTATAGACGATTGCTTCTGCAGTAGATTTTTTACCATCTACCATCAGGATGTTTACAAATTTGGCCAGCAGTTCTGATCCGAACTTAGGATCCGGCAGAATTTTACGTTGACCAATGACGCGACGACGTGGCATGGAAATACTCCGTTGTTAATTCAGGATTGTCCAAAACTCTACGAGTTTAGTTTGACATTTAAGTTAAAACGTTTGGCCTTACTTAACGGAGAACCATTAAGCCTTTGGCTTCTTCACGCCGTATTTGGAACGGGATTGCTTACGGTCTTTAACACCTGAGCAGTCCAGCGCGCCACGAACGGTGTGGTAACGCACACCTGGCAGGTCTTTAACACGACCGCCACGGATCAGGATCACGGAGTGCTCCTGCAGGTTATGACCTTCACCACCAATATAGGAGGTAACTTCAAAACCGTTGGTTAAACGAACACGACATACTTTACGCAGTGCGGAGTTCGGTTTTTTAGGGGTGGTAGTATATACACGGGTACATACGCCACGTTTCTGCGGGCATGCTTCCAGCGCCGGAACGTTGCTTTTAGCAGCCTTCAGGGAGCGTGGTTTGCGTACCAGCTGGTTAATCGTTGCCATTCAAAAAGCTCCTGGGTTTTGCTTCGTAAACACGTAATAAATCGCCTCATGTTTGCGCAAGGCAAAGTATGAGGACGCAGAATTTTAGGGCTGGCAGTGGAAGGAGTCAAGAAATATACAAAAATTCGGCGTTACCACGCGAGTTGCTGCGGGTGCTCCACTGTCAGTTGAACAAACTGATTATAGTCAATGAGTGTCACATTGTTTGAAATTTGTTCAGTCATTCCTCTTGCCGCTGTATCAGGCTGGAGCGCGTAGAGAAGAACCGCTGAATCAAGAAGGCGCTGGATAATATCTCCACCAGCCAGCGCAGCGATAACACCGTCTTGCAATAAGACCAGCGCATCACCCTGATCCAAGCTGCGCAAGAGTGCATCCAGGTCAACGTGATAAGGAGAACGTGAGAGCGTATGCAGCATAAAGGGGAGATCCGTCGCTAGAATGAAAGGATGGAATGATAATCGGCCAACTTACTGCGCCATGCTTGCGGCCCTAATAGCTCTGCATCCAAAACCCAGTCTGTCTCTATACTCAACCCACGCTGGCGCACAGAAGTCTCGCACAGATAACAAGTGTCGATATCGTATAACGGCAGCACGCCAAACGTTGCGATGTAATTACGCATCAAAATCTTTTCCGGCTGTTGATGCGGCAGCAGTTGCAGTACGCCATCACCAACAAAAAATACGCCAATCTCTTCCGTCAGGGCTGACATCGCCAATAGTGCATCCAGCCCTTCCCGTCCGGAAGCGCTCCCATGTGGAGAATGCGTAAAAACAAATGCGACTCGCTTCATAACGCTACCTTAAAACTGAATAACCCGATCGCAGGTCAGCACCGATTGCGCCAGTTCCCCCAGCCCGCTAAGAACAAAGCCGGGTTGCAGATTCGCGCCAGCAAGGTTGAGCTGAGTCGCTTGCTGCGCGTCGGTCACACCTCTGCGTAATGCAGCGGCGACACAGACATTCAGCGCCACCTGATGCGTTTCGCCCAACTGCTGCCAGGCGCGTACAAGATCAAACTCATCATTAGCGGGTGACGTTAGCTGGTTGGCATTTAGCACGCCCTCGCGATAGAAGAACACGCTTTTCAGTCTGTGCCCTTCAGCTAACAGCGCCTGTGCAAACTGCAACGCGCTGCTCGCTTGCTGTGTGCCATAAGCCGGGCCAGTCACCAGCAAACAGTAACTCAGCATTAACGTTCGTGCCCGCTGAAGTCGCCGCTCTTGAATTGACGAATATAAAGGTAGACCGTGTGTTTGGAGATATTGAGGCGTTCGGCGACCTGGTTGATGGCGTCTTTAATATCAAAGATGCCTTTCTCATACAGGCTCAGTACGATTTGGCGATTTTTCGCATTATTGGAGACATTGCGATCCGCATTGACTTCCTCAATCGAAAATTCCAGCGTTTGTGCCACCAGATCATCAACGGATGACGCAAAGTTGACGGAAGAGGCGGCATCATGCGTTTCAGGTGGAATAAAGGTCTGCACAATCTGGGAGAAAGGCACATCCAAATTCATGTTGATACACAGCAGCCCAATCACGCGCTGATCGCGATTGCGAATGGCAATCGTCACTGACTTCATCAACACGCCGCTCTTTGCGCGGGTAAAATAGGCTTTCGACACGCTGCTATCTTCACCTGCCATGTCATGCAGCATGCGCAATGCAAGATCCGTAATCGGCGAGCCAATCTTCCTGCCGGTATGTTCCCCATTAGCAATACGCACGGCGGAACATTTAAGATCCTCAAGCGAGTGCAACACAATCTCACAATGCTCGCCAATCAACATGGCCAAGCCATCAACCACCGCTTCATACGATTTCAGGATCTCATAGTCCGTTTGACTGAAAGGACGTTCATCCAGCAAATCAAGCTCATAAGATTCGCCAGATACAAGCGAATTAGACATGGCAGACACCACCCTCAACGTCATCTATTTATTTTGTATTGACAGGGGACACAGTCTAGCAAATGTCCACACTCGCGTCCCTGAATTTAACGGGCTACCTCTTAAGGCTGCATTAATTTAATCCCGCTAGAGTCAGCGTCTTCTTTCCTCTCCATCATGGAAATTACGAGAGACGTGTATGAAAAGACGAATACCGATGGGCAGACCACACCTGAGCAGCATCACGTTCGTGCTGATCTTTTCTGCCTTTATTGCTCTGGTCCAGAACATTGCCTACTACCGCCAAACGCTGCAACTGCTGGACATGACAGACTGGGTTACTATCCCTTTCTTTCTCAGTATGCCCGTTGTGATTTTCGCGGTGCTGAATATCATTTTCACACTTCTGGCAGTACCTTATCTGCGTAAGGCCGTCATTGTTCTTTTCCTGCTGACCGGTGCCGCAGCGCAATACTTTATGCTGAACTACGGCATTATCATTGACCGAACCATGATCCAGAATATCCTGGAGACAACAGCTGGCGAATCCTTTTCACTGCTTACGCCACAGCTTGTCGCCTGGGTATTCTTTATTGGCGTCATTCCTGCGGCACTCGCCGTCTGGATAAAAATAAAGCCCGCCAAGCCGACAACGCTCTATATTGGCATGCGCTTTCTTAACGTCATTATTTCGTTATTCGCTATTTTATCTATCGCGGCATTCTTTTATAAAGATTACGCCTCGTTCATGCGTAATAACAAAGAGTTGGTAAAAGCAATTACGCCCAGCAATATTGTTGCGGCCAGCTTGTCCTACCACAAACATAGTGTGCTGGCTAATTTGCCTCTGGAGCAAATTGGTCTGGATGCCCACAAAGCAGCTCCACCATCTCCGACGGCAAAAAAGAATCTGGTTATTCTGGTGGTTGGCGAGACATCCCGGGCGCAAAATTTTTCGCTGGGTGGCTACGGGAAAGAAACCAATCCGCTGCTGGCGAAAGACAACGTTATCTACTTTGAAAACACCTCATCGTGTGGCACATCAACAGGCGTTTCCGTTCCCTGCATGTTTTCCAACATGCCGCGCCAAAGCTTTAACGGCGATTTAGCCAGCCATCAGGAAGGGCTGCTGGATATATTACAACGTGCGAACGTTAACGTACTTTGGCAAGAAAATGACGGTGGCTGCAAAGATGCCTGTACACGAGTGCCAACCGTTGATGTGACATCGCTGAAACTACCGGGATTATGCACCAACGGCGAATGCCACGATGAAGCGTTATTCCACGGCGTTGAAGACTACATCAATAAGCTCGATAACGACGGAATTATCGTATTACATACGATGGGCAGCCACGGCCCGAGCTACTACCAGCGCTATCCTGACGCCTTTAAGAAATTTACGCCAACGTGCGATACCAATCAGATTCAGACCTGTACGCAGGAAGCGCTGACCAATACGTATGACAATACGATCCTGTATGTCGATTTTGTTGTGGATAAAGCGATCAATTTACTGAAACAGCATCAGGATAAATTTAATACGTCGCTGGTTTACCTGTCCGACCACGGCGAATCGTTAGGGGAAAACGGCATCTACCTGCATAGCATGCCCTACTCTATTGCGCCGAAGCAGCAAACACATGTGCCGATGCTAATGTGGTTATCAACGGGTTATCAGCAACAACAGGCAATTCAGGATTCCTGTCTGCGCCAGAACGCGAAACAACAGGATTACTCGCAAGATAATCTTTTCCATACCATACTGGGGATATTTACTATCGCCACGAAAGAATATCAGCCTCAGCTTGATATCCTTCATCCGTGCAGGGACAAGGCAACATGAAATTACTGATTGTTGAAGACGATAAGCTGTTGCAGGAAGGATTATTATTGGCGTTGAGTCATGAAGGTTATGCCTGCGATTGCGCAGGCACAGCCAAAGAAGCGGACGCGCTCATCAGCAGCGCGCATTACAGTTTGGTCATTCTCGATCTTGGCTTACCGGATGAAGATGGGCTTACTCTGCTCTCACGCTGGCGTAAAAATCATTACCAGCATCCCGTACTCATCTTAACGGCGCGGGATAAGGTAAACGATCGCGTCAGCGGGCTGGATGTCGGCGCGGACGATTACCTTGCCAAGCCCTTCGCACTGACGGAATTACAGGCGCGCGTACGCGCGCTGATTCGCCGCAATCAGGGTTCAAGCAACAGCACAATACAGGTCGACAACATTACGTTGGACTTAAACAATCAACAGGTGTTACTGGACGACAAGCCAGTGGTGCTAACGCCAAAAGAGTTTGCGATCCTATCCCGCTTGGTGTTGAAAGCCGGTTCTCAGGTACATCGCGAGGTGCTGCATCAGGATATCTACGCCTGGAACGACGACCCGTCCTCCAATTCGCTGGAAGTGCATATCCATAATCTGCGTCACAAGATAGGGAAAGACCGGATTCGAACCCTGCGAGGTTTTGGCTATCTGCTGACTAAAGGTGAACAGCCATGAAGAGCGATGCCGACACCGTTACCAGCATGCGTCGCCGTTTAGTGCTGGCACTGGGCGGCATCCTGCTTGTCTGTCAGATGATCAGCGTATTCTGGCTTTGGCACGAAAGCGAAGAGCAAATCAGCCTACTGGTTGATAAATCCCTGAGCGCCAGCGCTCAGAACATGCAGATCGATCAAGAGATCAATGAGGCGATCGCCTCGCTCAGTATCCCAAGTCTGGTGATGGTCATTCTGACATTGCTCATGTGCTTTCAGGCGGTCAGTTGGATCACTCGCCCGCTTTCCCGTCTACAGGAAGAATTGCAGGATCGCACGGCGGAAAACCTGGAACCGCTGCCACAACAGAGTGACATTAAAGAAATCGCGGCTGTCACCCATACCATCAACCAGCTTTTTCAACGTCTGGACGAAACGTTGAAACGCGACAGGCAATTTACTGCGGATGTCGCTCATGAATTACGAACCCCGCTATCCGGTATTCGACTGCACCTCGAACTGCATCAGCAGCAACACCAAATTGACTGTAGTTCACTCATCAAACGCATTGATAAAATGGTGAAAACGGTGGAACAACTTTTGCTGCTTGCACGTGTCGGGCAAGAGTTTTCAGCGGGCCATCACCAAAATGTCGCGTTCCTGAAAGACGTCATTTTTCCTATGCAGGATGAACTGGCCGAGATGCTGCAAAAACGTCAGCAGACGCTGAAATGGATATTACCGCCAGAAGATATCACCCTGCGCGGCGATGCCACGCTGCTCCAGCTACTGTTACGCAATCTGGTAGAAAATGCCTATCGCTATAGCCCGGAAACCAGCCAGATCACCGTGAGCCTAAGCACGCCGCAACATATTGAACTACAGGTTGAGGATGAGGGACCAGGGATCGACGAAAGCAAAGTCGGTGAATTGAGTAAGGCGTTCGTTCGCATGGATAGCCGCTATGGCGGTATCGGTCTCGGGCTAAGTATCGTGACGCGCATTGCTCAGTTGCACGATGGAAAATTTTTCCTCTGCAACCGAGCGCAACGTTCCGGTGCACTCGCTCGCGTGGTGCTCACCGCCCCTGACGAATCCCCGAATTCCGCCTGAAAAATAAAGCAGCGCCCCACACCTCATAGTCGTGAGACGGCACATCCCTGTGCACAAACCTCACCTACGTTATTGGTACACAGGATAGCGTTGGCACAGCGCCACTACCTGCTGGCGCACACGATCGCGTACCGCCGTTAATGCGTCATTCCCTTCGCCAAGCACATCCAGTACATCACATAACCATTCCGCCAGTTGCTCGCACTCTGCCACACCAAAACCGCGCGTCGTCACAGCTGGCGTTCCAATACGCAGACCTGAGGTCACAAAGGGTGAACGCGGATCGTTAGGCACCGAGTTCTTGTTTGTCGTGATGTAAGCCTCGCTCAGTGCAGCATCAGCATCTTTACCGGTATACGGCTTGTCGGACAGGTCGATCAGAATCAAATGATTGTCGGTGCCATCAGAGACAATCTTGTAACCGCGTTGCTGGAGAACGCGTGCCATGGCACGGGCGTTGGTCACCACCTGACGCTGATAAACCGTGAATTCAGGGCGTAACGCTTCCTTGAATGCCACCGCTTTGGCAGCGATAACGTGCATCAACGGACCGCCCTGAATACCGGGGAATACGGCAGAGTTAAGCTTTTTGTAGAATTCCTCGCTCTGCCCTTTGGCTAAAATAATCCCACCGCGCGGGCCACGCAGCGTCTTATGGGTTGTGCTGGTTACAACATGTGCATGAGGGAGCGGATTCGGATACTCTCCGGCAGCCACCAAACCAGCAACATGCGCCATATCCACCCAGAAAATAGCGCCCACCTTGTCCGCAATCGCGCGCATACGAGCCCAATCCTTGTGGCGAGAATAGGCGGAGAACCCGCCGATTAGCATCTTTGGCCGGGTTTCCAACGCAATACGCTCCATTTCATCGTAATCGATCAGCCCTGTGTCAGGGTCTAATCCATAGGGGACGATCTTGTAGTGGCGACCAGAGAAGTTGGAGGGATTACCGTGGGTCAAATGCCCGCCCTGAGCGAGGTTCATGCCCATCACGGTATCGCCCGGATTAGTCAATGCCAGAAACACGGCCGCATTAGCCTGAGCGCCAGCATGAGGCTGGACGTTAGCATAATCGCAGTCAAACAGCGCTTTGGCCCGTTCGATAGCCAGACGTTCAGCCACGTCGACATACTCACAGCCGCTGTAGTAGCGCTTGCCTGGGTAGCCTTCCGCATATTTGTTGGTGAACACGGAGTTCTGGATCGCCATCACCAGCGGACTGGCATAGTTCTCTGAGGCGATCAGTTCAATGTGAGTTTCCTGCCGGTGTTCTTCATGCCGGATGGCGTCGGCCAGTTCCGGGTCGAAGTCAGTAAGGGTAAGAGAAGCGTCATACATGGGCATCGTCCTATACGTTAGTCATTGGTTTTTTAATCGTGTGATTCTGTGAGAGGTTCGTCAGGCCAGTAGTAGCTATCCGGCAGAGGGCGCGCGCCAAAGATTGCCTGCCCGACGCGCACCACGGTGGCACCTTCCTCAATGGCTATTTCAAAATCGCCGGACATCCCCATGGATAACTCATCCAGTTCAATGCCGACCGGAAGGTTTTGCTGCAACCGATCGCGCAACTGGCGCAGTCGAATAAAACACTGACGTACGCGTTCGGCCTCGCTGGAGAACAGCGCGAGCGTCATGAACCCACGCACGCGTAGCGCAGAGAATGCGGGGAGCGCCTGAATAAAAGTCGGGACATCTTCAGGCGACAGGCCATATTTGCTGACCTCACCGGAGGTATTCACCTGCACAAATACATCCAGCGAGCGCCCTTCAATCTGCAAGCGACGATCCAGCGCTTCAGCCAGCCGCAGACTGTCCAACGCCTGAAACTCGCTAGCGAAGCGTGCCACCAGCTTAGCCTTGTTGGTTTGCAGGTGACCAATGACCGACCACTGTAAATCGGTTAAATCCTGCATGGCTTCCCATTTACGGAACGCTTCCTGCACCTTGTTTTCACCCAATATCCGACAACCAGCCGCATGAGCCATACGCAGGCGATTTTCAGGCTTGGTTTTGCTGACGGGCAGCAGCCGCACTGTTGCAGGATCGCGGCCGACGCGCTGACAAGCTGCTGCAATACGAGCCTGAACTGCCGCCAGATTGAGTTGGAAGTCATCAACCGTGACAGCGTCGGGATAGCAGCCGTGCCTGTCGTGGCGAGTTTGAGTATCGGAGGATATCGACATCAGCGTCACTCCTGACGAAGAAGATGAATAGATTGTGAAACGTATTTATAGATTTAAAATAGCCGGATGTTCCCCACCATTTTCCCGATAAGAGGCAGACCAATTGTTCAAACACGCCCAGCTTGAATCGGTCAAGGCCTGGATTGGCGACCCCGCGCAAGGTGCCCTACCCCTGCACGCTCGTATCCAGCGAGCGATTCGCCAGTTAATCCTCGATGGCGTTCTTGATGTGGGCAAGCCCTTACCCGCCTCACGCGCACTGGCTACCTCACTGGGGGTGTCGCGTGATACGGTCGAGTCGGCTTACAGCCAGCTGCATGCGGAAGGATTTATCGAACGTCGCGTCGGCAGCGGCAGTTTCGTGTCGGAGCGGGCAAAGCGTCTGCCGGGGCGTGGCAAAGCCCGGAAAACGGGAGATAGCAAAGCAGAACTGCGCCTCAGTCAACGCGGTAGCGCCATGTTCCAGAATGGTGGGGTGCGCGACTTCATCATCCCGCGCGCGTTCGCGCCCGGCGTGCCAGAAACCCGCAGTTTTCCCCTCCAGACATGGGAACGACTGGAGCGGCAGGTACTAAAAGAATATGGCACGCGGGCACTACTACACAGCCCACCGCAGGGCATGGAAGTGCTAAGGCGCGCCATCGCAGATTATGTCAATCTCGAACGGGGAGCGCGCGCCACGCCCGATCGCGTACTGGTGCTGACCAGCTCCCAGCAAGCGCTCACCCTGTGTGCGACTGTATTGCTGGATGCTGGCGATCCGATCTTCCTTGAAGATCCCGTGTACCACGGCGCACGCAAGGCATTCGAGGCTGCGGGACTCGCGTGCGTGCCGATCCCGTTAGATGGCGATGGTTTGCAGATTGAACACCTGCTTGAGGCAAGCAACAAACATAATGTGCCCGCTAAAGCCGTGTTTCTGACGCCCTCACACCAGTTTCCAACTGGCGCAACGTTAGCGCTGGATCGACGTCTGGCCGTGATTGAATGGGCCTGGCAGCACCAGAGCTGGATTATTGAAGATGATTACGACAGCGAGTTTCACTACGCGGGCAAACCTACCGCCTGCGTTCAGGGGCTCGACCCGCACGATAGAACGATCTATATCGGCACCTTCACCAAATCGCTGTTTCCCGGCCTGCGCATCGGCTACATGGTATTGCCGCCGCAGCTGGTTGCTCCCATGACCGTGGCCCGCACGCTGATGGATGGGCACAGCGCGCCCATTCCACAGCTCACGCTGGCGCGTTTTATCGAAGGAGGCCATTTCGGTGCCCATATCCGCACGATGCGTGCCGTTTATGCCGAACGCCGCGATGTACTGGCACGGCTGGTACGTCAGCATCTGGCTGACTTCGTGGAACCACGAGTGCCAGCCGGAGGCATGCAGATGCCCTGTATCTTCATCCGTGACATCTCTGAACACGACGCCGTGGAGTCCGCGCGTCGGGCCGGCATCGATCTACTCGGGCTAACAGCACTGTATGCGTCGGGTCAGCATCAGGCTGGTTTTCTCATGGGATTTGCTGCCCACTCACCGCATGAACTGGAAACGGCGGTCAAGACGTTGGCGAAGGTGCTACGCGCACTGTGCTGATGATGGGGGGCGGGGTGGATGACAAATAGGTGCCGTCACGGTTAACGGAAAAAGGGATTCGATTGCAGGGAAGTGATGGTGAAACAAAAAAAACCGCAGGTCGAAGCCTGTAATGCCGATCAGTTAAGGATCGGTTGACCGATCCAGTGGCTGTGTAAAAATCCGGAAATGCTCACCCGTTTCCGGATTTTTTTATGCACATTGGACAGGCTCTTGATCTGGTATCCCGTT
>NZ_JAUMIO010000033.1:0-39891 GCF_032905925.1 Pectobacterium sp. HCp5_1 | reverse complement strand
GCGGGAGAATGTGAAGCAATTTATCCTGCCAGAAAAGAGAAGACGGCCCAAAGAAAGGACCGTTCGGATCTCAAAAACCCAGTATCCCGTTCACTCAAAACATCTTAAGTGAACGGTGTTAGCTAAAAGCGGAGTATTTAGAAAATTAAAGACGATCGAGGAGTTGCTTCAGATCCTTGCCCTTCTGGCTTTGCTGATTTTGGCTGGCCCAATCATTCAGGCGTTTTTTCAATTCGTCCTGCAGGCGTTTACGCAACAGTTGATCTACCTGTAATTGGTAATTCAATTTGTCCCACTCGCCATAGATGCGTAACGGAATCGCCGTGTTTTTCAACACGCTGACTAGCTGCTCATCCCCCTGCCACCCTTGCGTGATAGAGACATTCAAGTTGACGTCACACGTCTGGGCTGGCAAATCAAATTGGCCAGCACCCGTTAGCGACAGCAGCTCTGAACGGCCATTGAGATCGGTAAGGCGTAACTTACCCGCGTTCAGTTGTACTTTCCCGGTCAGCTGCTGCAATTCGGTATAGCGCTCGTAGCGCTCTTGTCCTCGGACATTCCCATTGCTACGCGCAACGGCCATCTGCACCATTTGCTGGATATTCAAACCCTGTAGACGAACGTTATTGCCTTGCAGCGTCGCTGTCCCCTGCCACTGCTGGAGCAACGCAGGTAGCGCAAAGCTATTGCCGCTGAACTGCCCCACCATCGACAATTTCCCACTGACCGTCTCAGCGGGCAGCGCAAATGCGGACATCAACTGGGATAACTCAACATCCTTCAGGTCTGGCCGTAGCGTGATGTTGGTCGATGGCTTCGTCACAACTTTACCGGGCAATGAGAAATGTCCACCGCCCAGTTCACCGCTCAAGGTCGTCACATCCAGCAGCCCCGGTTGATTGTCTGCCCGTAGCGTAAATTGACGGACATCGAGCCCACGATAGATCAGCGCCGCGGCCTGTAATGACAGACGCGCGGTGAATGTCTGTAAGCCGTCTTCTGGCTTGGCTAACCCGCTTTCATTTGAAATCACAGGGGCTGATGATTTAGCCGGCACGACAGCGGCGTTGTTATCTTTTACCGACGCGATCCCCAGCAGGGAATCCAAATCCAGCTTCTCAGACAACAGATCTAATTCGTAATGAGGGATATCCCCCAGCGTCACGCTACCAGCACCAGACAGTTGGCTATTATTGGTATTAAGTGAAAGCTGGCTAAACGTGATTTTTTCAGGCTGATGTTGATAACTTGCCTGAACACTCCCCGTTCCGCTGATACCGTTTGCTGGTATTCCTGCTCCCTGAAGCTGGTAATCTAGCTTGGTAATATTGGCATTGACCTGCTGGGGGAAATGCAGCAAATCGACATCTGCGGCAAGAGAGAAGGCAATATCGCGCTGATCGCGATTGATACGGCTTGATAACTCGATACTGACCTGACGGTCGCTGTTCTGCTCCATCGCAAGATTAATGTCACGCACGTTAATCTGCTCATTATTGCTGCGTTGCAGAATCAACAGGCTATCGGCGACTTTGATCTTATCAATATCCAGCCGCCAGTGCCGTTCCTCAGATGGGGTCTGCGATCCTGCTGGGGCAATAGGCGCATTGGTAGACTGTTTGGCTTCACTTTCCGGCGTCAGACGAATAATGGCACCTTTCAGCATCACCTGCTTGACCGCTAGCTTGTGCGACAGCAGCGGCCACAGCTGTACATCAAGACGCATGTTCTCGGCGCTGACAATCGGCGCACTGGATCCCGGCGCACTCAACGACATCCCGCCTGATAATATGCTCAGCTGCGGCCACACATGCCAACGCAGATCGCCATCCAGTTGAAGGCGATAGCCGCTACGTTCCTCAACTTGCTTCACCATGTAGGCGCGGAAGTCATTGGGATTAACCAGTACGACCAAGGCCGTCATTCCTGCCACAACCACCACAAGCAGAATTGCCAGCGTCGTCAGAAATCTTCTCATGCCATCCTCATTGCGAAACGCACGGCCACCTGCTTTTACCTTACAGGCCTGTCGCCAGACGCTTAGTCTTTATCGATCCGGCTCGCTACCGCACCCTGTTGGTCTTTATATTTGGCATCCTGACGGCGGTTGTAAGGACGAGCAGCCGGCCCAGAAAGCGGTTCAAAACTCAGAGCGCCAATCATCATGCCGGGGCGTAACGCCAACGGCAACTTACCTGAATTATAGAACTCCAGCACAATTCTTCCTTGCCAACCTGGATCGATGCGGTGTGCGGTGACGTGAACCATCAATCCCAGGCGTGCCAGCGAAGAGCGACCATCCAGCCAGCCAACCAAATTATCCGGCAGCGTAACGGATTCAAACGTCACTGCCAGCGCTAATTCTCCCGGGTGCAGGAAAAACGCCTCGCCTTCTGGCAAATTTATTTCATCACTCATGACGCGATCCAGCGCCGCGCTGACTTCATCTTTCGGGCCACTTAAGTCAATGAAGGCCGCGGTGTGTCCGCGGAAGACACGAAACTGATTTCCCAAACGAACATCAACGGTCGCACCACTGATCCTCTCAGTAGGCGGACGGGGTGTAATCACCAGTCGGCCATCATCCAGCCAGGCTTCAATGTCACGGTCACACAGTCTCATCTTATTCTCCATTCGACGCCGGTATCTATCAGATAAACCTCATCTACCCGTCATACTTCACATGATCTCCACGTTAGTGAGGCAACGCGGATTATTTAGGGTATCGACTACTCAAAAAACTGGCTTATCTTGGCTTTCAAAATATCAATCGCAATACGGTTTTTCCCGCCGCGCGGCACAATAATGTCGGCATACTGCTTAGAGGGCTCGATAAATTGCAGGAACATCGGGCGCACGGTCTTCTGATACTGTTCCATCACGGAATCCATCGAACGCCCGCGCTCATTAACGTCGCGGCGCATACGGCGCAGCAGGCAAATATCCAGCGGTGTATCGACAAAAATAGAGAAATTCATCTCACTGCGCAGGCGCGCATCCGTCAGCAGCAGGATACCTTCCAGAATAATGACCTTTTTCAGCTCGATATGCACGGTTTCCTGCTTGCGGGTGTGCTCGACATAGCTGTACTGCGGGACTTCGATCGCCTGACCAGCTTTCAGCATCTGCAAATGCTTGAGCAGCAGACTATGATCCATCGAGCTCGGGTGGTCATAGTTAGTTTTTACCCGCTCTTCCATCGTCAGGTGGCTTTGATCTTTATAATAACTGTCTTCAGATATCACCCCGATATGCTGATCACCAACCTGATCGCGCAATTCTCGATACAAGGTGCTGGAAATAAGACTTTTACCCGAAGCGGATGCTCCTGAGATCCCGATGATGACGCACTGGTGAGACTGATCAGTCATGGTATTAACGACCTGATTAATATAAATAAAAGAGAGGGGAATGCGCCAACGGGCGCTTTGACGCGGCAATTATAGGGAGTTACCCCCCTTCACGCCACCCTTTCCGCGTATTGCGCCCGAGGGAAATCGCATGCTGGCGCAGGATCAAACCGGGGCAAATCCCCCGGCTGATTACCCTTTGGCGGAAACGCTACAGCGCCCGGAAAGAAATTTCGCCGGGAATCGTATCACCCTGCCAGTAAAGCTGAGCGGCAACCTGCCCCGCCAGTTCGCGATACAGAGAAGTAAACTCGCTGTCCGGCTGGCTGACTACCGTCGGTTCACCGCGGTCGAGGTCTTCACGCAGGGAGATATGCAGCGGAAGCTGACCTAACAGAGAACAGTGATATTTTTCCGCCAGCTTCTGCGCACCGCCCGTGCCGAAGATCGGCTCCAGATGACCACAGTTGCTACAGATATGTACGCTCATATTCTCAACGATGCCCAGTACCGGCACACTGACTTTTTCAAACATCGCGATACCCTTCATGGCATCCATCAGTGCGATATCCTGTGGCGTCGTCACGACAACCGCACCCGTGACAGGAATACTCTGCGCCAGCGTCAGTTGAATATCGCCCGTACCCGGCGGCATATCTAATACCAGATAGTCCAGATCCGGCCAGAGTGTATCCTGCAGCAGTTGCAATAACGCTTTGCTGGCCATCGGCCCACGCCACACCATGGCGTTATCGTCAGTCACCAGATAACCAATCGAGTTGGTTGCCAGGCCGTGCGCAATAATCGGTGCCATATGTTGACCGTCTGGCGAGGTTGGGCGCTCACTGGCCGAGCCCAGCATGGTCGGAATGGAAGGACCGTAGATGTCAGCATCCAGAATGCCCACATTCGCGCCTTCGGCCGCCAGCGCCAGTGCCATATTGACTGCGGTACTGGATTTGCCGACTCCGCCTTTGCCGGAACTGACGGCAATGATGTTTTTCACGCCCTTCACGCCGGCCTGATCGTTAACCCGACGCAGCGTCGCGATATCGTGCGTTAAACGCCATTCGACCGCCTTTGCGCCTGATAAACGTAATAGCTCATCGCTAACCGTTTCTTTTAATACTGCCAAACCGCTCAGCCAGACAAACGGCATCGTCAGGTCGATATGCAACACGTTGTCCAGCAGCGCACAATGGCGCAGTGCATTCAGTGTCGTCAGGTTATTTTTCAGTGTCGGGTGCTGAAAAGTAGATAAAACCCCGGTGACCATCGCACGCAGTGCTTCAGGACGTTGTTCGGGGACTGTCGCGTTCATTCCGGCTCCTTGAAATTCTCATATTTGACCGTTGAGACCGTATATAGCATACCAGAGCGAGGGGAGCCTGACGCCCTTCGGCATCAAAAACGTGGAAACGCTACGCAAATAAAAATCTGCCATGGGGTTTCCTGCCGTTTTTACTCACGCCAGCGGTTTACGCAGCAAGGCGCTATCGGTTAACATCGATCTCCCTCTATTCACAAAAGAAAGCAAGTTCCTCATGACTCAAGTCGCAAAGAAAATCCTGGTAACGTGCGCGCTGCCTTACGCTAATGGTTCAATCCACCTCGGTCATATGCTTGAACACGTTCAGGCCGATATTTGGGTTCGTTACCAGCGAATGCGCGGCAACCAGGTTCACTTTATCTGTGCGGACGACGCCCACGGCACGCCAATCATGCTGAAAGCACAGCAGATGGGGATTGCGCCGGAACAGATGATTGCGGCAATGAGTCAGGAGCATCAGCAGGACTTTGCCGGTTTCAATATCAGCTATGACAACTACCACTCTACGCACAGCGAAGAGAACCGCGAGCTGTCAGGTCTGATTTATGGTCGGCTGAAAGAGAACGGCTTTATTAAAAATCGCACCATTTCTCAGTTGTACGATCCAGAGAAAGGCATGTTCCTGCCGGATCGTTTCGTCAAAGGCACCTGCCCGAAATGTAAGGCAGCCGACCAATACGGCGATAACTGCGAAGTCTGCGGTGCGACCTACAGCCCAACAGAGCTGATCGAACCAAAATCAGTGGTGTCTGGTGCCACGCCAGAGATGCGTGAAACAGAACACTTCTTCTTCGATCTGCCTGCGTTCAGCGAGATGCTGCAAGCCTGGACGCGTTCCGGCGCCTTGCAGGAGCAAGTCGCTAACAAGATGCAGGAGTGGTTCGATTCTGGCCTGCAACAGTGGGACATTACCCGCGACGCACCGTATTTCGGTTTTGAAATCCCCGATGCGCCGGGCAAATATTTTTACGTCTGGCTGGATGCGCCAATCGGCTACATGGGGTCGTTCAAGAACCTGTGCGACAAACGTGGCGATCTGAATTTTGATGATTTCTGGAAGAAAGACTCCGACGCAGACTTGTACCACTTCATCGGTAAAGACATCGTTTATTTCCACAGCCTGTTCTGGCCAGCCATGCTGGAAGGCAGCGGTTTCCGTAAACCGACAAACCTGTTCGTACATGGTTATGTCACGGTCAACGGTGCCAAGATGTCTAAATCACGCGGTACCTTCATCAAAGCGGGCACGTATCTGCAACATCTGGATGCCGATTGCCTGCGTTATTACTACGCGGCAAAACTGTCTTCTCGCATTGATGACATCGATCTTAATCTGGAAGATTTCGTTCAGCGCGTGAATGCTGACATCGTTAACAAAGTCGTGAATCTGGCATCACGTAATGCCGGTTTCATCAACAAGCGCTTTGACGGCAAACTGGCGGACAAGTTAGCCGACGCTGAGCTGTACAAAACCTTCACCGATGCCGCCACCAGCATTGCCGAAGCCTATAACAACCGTGAATCCGGGCGTGCCATTCGTGAGATCATGGCGTTGGCGGATATCGCCAACCGCTACGTTGACGAACAGGCACCGTGGGTTGTGGCGAAAGCAGAAGGTCGGGATGAAGACCTGCAAGCCATTTGCTCAATGGGCATCAACCTGTTCCGCGTACTGATGACATACCTGAAACCGGTCCTGCCTTCTCTGGCAGAACGAACAGAAGCGTTTTTGAACACGGAACTGAGCTGGGATGCGATTGCCACGCCGCTGCTGAGCCATCAGGTTAGCCCATTCAAGGCGCTGTTCAACCGCATCGATCTGGATAAAGTTAACGCAATGGTTGACGCGTCGAAAGAAGACATGATCGCCGCACAAAAAGTCGTCTCCGGTCCGCTGGCAGACAACCCGGTGCAGGACACCATTAACTTTGACGATTTTGCCAAAGTCGATATGCGTATCGCACTGATTAAGCAGGCTGAACTGGTTGATGGTTCTGACAAGCTCTTACGTCTGACGCTGGATCTGGGCGGCGAAACCCGTCAGGTCTTCTCCGGCATTCGTGAGGCTTATCCCGATCCGGCTAAGCTGGAAGGCCGTTTAACCGTGATGGTCGCCAATCTGGCTCCGCGTAAAATGCGCTTCGGCATATCAGAAGGCATGGTGATGGCAGCCGGTCCCGGCGGGAAAGATATCTTCCTGTTGAGTCCAGACAGCGGCGCTCAGCCTGGGATGCAGGTCAAATAACCACCACATCAAGCCGGATTTTTATCCGGCTTTTTTTGCAACAATTCCTCCACAAACTCCCGCTTATTCACCTTTGACCGACTCGTCACGCCACATTATTTGTAACCATGAAATAACAAAATCGTTGTATATTACAATATATAACGAATAAAAAATATACCTCTTTATAGGTGTTATGGGGGTTTAAATACTTAAATTTTGATTTTGCGCAAAGCCCACAATTTATGTGTTGTTAAATTGCTCGCAACAAAAATGACACATAATTACACAGGGAAACTAATGCAACTCAATAGAAGAGGTTTCTTTAAAGTTTGCGCGGGGGGGATGGCTGGAACCACTCTCGCGGTATTGGGCTTTACACCCACGGAAGCAATGGCATCAGTACGTCAATATAAGCTGTTACGAGCGAAAGAGACGCGTAACAACTGCACCTACTGTTCAGTGGGTTGCGGTGTGCTCATGTATAGCCTGGGCGATGGCGCCAAGAACGCAAAACCTTCCATTTTTCATATCGAAGGTGATGCGGACCACCCAGTCAGCCGTGGCTCCCTTTGCCCGAAAGGTGCAGGTCTGGTCGACTACATCCACAGCGAAAACCGCCTGCTCTACCCAGAATACCGCGCGCCGGGCTCAGACAAATGGCAACGAATCAGTTGGGACGACGCGATTGAACGCATCGCACGCCTGATGAAAGCTGACCGTGACGCCAACTTCCAACGCACCAACGCCAAAGGCGAAACCGTCAACCGCTGGCTGACGACCGGTATGCTGTGCTCTTCTGCCGCCAGCAACGAAACCGGCATTCTCGACCAGAAATTTGCCCGCTCTCTCGGCATGGTCGCCATCGACTGCCAGGCTCGCCTGTGTCACGGGCCAACCGTCGCCGCGCTGGCACCGACATTCGGCCGTGGCGCGATGACCAACAACTGGGTTGATATCAAAAACGCCAATGTCATCATCGTCATGGGCGGAAACCCGGCAGAAGCGCACCCAGTCGGTTTCAAATGGGCCGTTGAAGCGAAAACGCACAACAATGCGAAGCTGATTGTCGTCGATCCGCGTTTTAACCGCTCCGCTGCCGTTGCCGATCTCTACGCGCCGATTCGCGCAGGCTCAGATGCCGCCTTCCTGTTAGGTATCGTTAACTACCTTATTACGAACGATAAAATTCATCGCGAATACGTGGTGTCTTACACCAATGCCAGCCTGATCGTACGCGATGACTTTAGCTTCGATGAAGGCTTGTTCAGCGGCTATGACGAACAAAAACGTCAATATGACAAATCCAGCTGGCAGTATGAGTTAGATGAGTCCGGTTTCGCCAAACGCGACAACACGCTGTCCCATCCGCGCTGCGTCTGGAACCTGCTGAAAAAGCACGTCTCCCGCTATACGCTGGAAATGGTGACCTCTCTGTGCGGTACCTCAGCCAAAGATTATGAAGAAATTTGCCGTACGCTGGCTGAAACCTGTGTACCGAATAAAACCGCAACCTTCATGTATGCACTGGGTTGGACGCACCACACCAACGGCGCGCAAATTATCCGCTCCGCTGGCATGATCCAGCTTCTGCTTGGGAATATTGGTATGGCAGGCGGCGGCATCAACGCCCTGCGCGGCCACTCCAACATTCAGGGGTATACCGACCTCGGGCTGCTAACGATAAATCTGCCGGGCTATATGCCACTGCCGTCAGAAAAACAGCCAGACCTGCAAACTTATCTGGGCCAAATCACGCCAACCGCCGTGTTGCCCGATCAGGTTAACTATTGGAAAAACACGCCAAAATTCTTTATCAGCATGATGAAGAGCTTCTACGGCGATCACGCGCAGGCCGCGAATAACTGGGGTTATGACTGGTTGCCGAAGTGGGATCGTAGCTACGACGTCATGGTGCAAACCGAGCTGATGGTGGAAGGCAAAATGAACGGCTACATCGTTCAGGGCTTTAACCCCGTTGCGGCGTTCTCCAACAAGAACAAAGCGACCGAAGCGCTCTCCAAGCTCAAGTATATGGTCATCATCGATCCGCTGGTCACGGAAACGTCCACGTTCTGGCAGAACTATGGCGAATTCAATGACGTGGATACGAAGTCCATTCAGACTGAAGTCTTCCGTCTGCCGTCTTCCTGCTTTGCCGAAGAGAATGGCTCTATCGCCAACTCTGGCCGCTGGTTGCAATGGCACTGGGCGGCGGCTGAGCCACCAGGAGAAGCCCGTCACGACGGAAAAATCCTCGGTAAGCTGCTGATGCGCCTGCGTGAGCTGTATAACGAAGAAGGCGGTACTTACCCAGATCCGTTGATGAACATCAACTGGAACTACAAAGACCCGGAAGATCCAACGCCGGAAGAGATTGCCCGCGAAGCCAACGGGATGGCGTTAGCCGATGTTTACGACGACAGCGGCAAACTGATCCTGAAAAAAGGCCAGCAGATCGCCGATTTCTCACAGCTACGTGATGACGGCACTACGTCCAGTTTCTGCTGGATTTACGCCGGGAGTTGGACAGAAGCCGGTAACCAGATGGATAAACGCGACAACGCCGATGCCGGTCTGGGCTGTACGCCGAACTGGTCATGGTGCTGGCCGCAAAACCGCCGCATTCTCTACAACCGCGCCTCTGCCGACCTGCAAGGGAAACCATGGGACAGCAAGCGTAAATTGCTGGAATGGACCGGTCAGAAGTGGCAAGGCATTGATGTGCCTGACTTCGCCGCAACCGTACCACCGGGCAAAGACACCGGGCCGTTCATCATGCTGCCGGAAGGTCTGGCACGTCTGTTCTCCGTGGACAAACTGGTAGACGGGCCGTTCCCTGAACACTACGAGCCGATCGAATCACCTATTGGCACCAACCCGCTGCACCCGTCGGTGATTTCCAGCCCGGTTGCGCGTTTGTTTGCGCGTGATGCGAAAACCATGGGCACCGCGAAGGACTTCCCTTATGTGGCGACCACGTACTCGATTACCGAATTGTTCCGTCACTGGACAAAACACGCACGCCTGAACGCAATTGTGCAGCCGGAACAGTTTGTTGAGATCGGTGAAAATCTGGCGAAGAGCAAAGGCATTAAAGCGGGCGATGAAGTCAAAGTCTCCTGCCAGCGTGGCTACATCAAAGCCAAAGCGGTGGTAACGAAGCGTATCAAAACGCTGCAAATTGCCGGACGCAGCGTGGAAACCGTTGGTATTCCCTGCCACTGGGGCTTTGAGGGAACCACGCGTAAAGGGTTCCTGGCTAACACACTCACCCCGAGCGTCGGCGACGCTAATTCACAAACGCCTGAGTACAAAGCGTTTTTGGTTAATGTAGAGAAGGCGTAAGGGTAGCCAACTATGTCAATGCAATCACAAGATATTATTAAACGTTCGGCCACCAACGGCTTTACACCGCCTCCGCATGTGCGTGATGACAAAAGCGAAGTGGCAAAACTGATCGATGTCACCACCTGTATCGGCTGTAAAGGCTGTCAGGTAGCCTGTTCAGAGTGGAACGATATTCGTGACGAAGTCGGCCATAACTTTGGCGTTTATGATAACCCAGCGGATTTGAGTGCCAAATCCTGGACGCTGATGCGCTTTTCCGAAGTGGAAGAGAACGATCGTCTGGAATGGTTGATCCGTAAAGATGGCTGCATGCACTGTAGCGATCCGGGCTGTCTGAAAGCCTGCCCTTCCGCTGGTGCAGTTATCCAGTATGCCAACGGTATCGTCGATTTTCAGTCCGAACACTGTATCGGCTGCGGCTATTGCATCGCCGGATGCCCATTCAATATTCCGCGTCTGAATAAAGAAGATAACCGCGTCTATAAATGTACGCTGTGCGTCGACAGAGTCAGCGTTGGGCAAGAGCCTGCCTGCGTGAAAACATGTCCGACGGGTGCCATTCGTTTCGGTACGAAAGAAGAGATGAAGCATCTGGCAGAAGAACGCATCGCCGATCTGAAAAGCCGTGGTTATGCGAACGCAGGCCTCTACGATCCGCAGGGCGTGGGCGGTACGCACGTGATGTATGTTCTGCACCACGCAGACAGGCCGTCGCTCTACCACAATCTGCCGGATGACCCGCAGATTTCTACGCCGGTCAACCTGTGGAAGGGCATTCTGAAGCCACTATCTGCGTTAGGGTTTGTCGCCACGTTCGCTGGGTTAATGTTCCACTACATCGGTGTGGGTCCAAACACAGAAGAAATGGATCATGACCACGAAGGAGAAGATAAAGAAGGGGGAGACAAACATGAGTAAATCAAAAATGATTTTGCGCACCAAGTTTATCGATCGCATCTGTCACTGGATTGTGGTGATTAGCTTTTTCCTGGTCGCGCTCTCAGGTATTGCTTTGTTTTTCCCAACCCTGCAATGGCTGACACAGACGTTTGGTACGCCGCAGATGGGACGTATTCTGCACCCGTTTTTTGGCGTGCTGATTGTCATCTGCCTGATCCCGATGTTCTTCCGCTTTGTTGGCCATAACATTCCGAAGAAGCGTGACTTGCCGTGGTTCCTCAACATTATTGAAGTGTTGAAGGGCAATGAGCATGAAGTCTCTGAAGTGGGTAAATATAACCCAGGCCAGAAAATGATGTTCTGGAGCATCATGGGGCTGACGCTGGTACTGCTGATCACCGGGGTAATCATGTGGCGTCCTTACTTTGCTCACCTGTTCCCGATTGATGTCGTCCGCTACGCCATTCTGATTCATGCTGTTGCGGCTATCGTCCTCATCCATGCCATCCTGATCCATATGTACATGGCGTTCTGGGTAAAAGGATCGATCAAAGGGATGATTGAAGGCAAAGTTTCCAAGCGCTGGGCGCGTAAACACCACCCACGCTGGGCGCGTGAAATGGAAGAGAAAGAAGCTAAGAAGTAATTCACGTTCTTTTCATTTCATCACCGCCTCAAATGCCCGCCTCGCGGGCATTTTTCTTTTTATCCGCAGTCAGTACGAATCGTTATAACTTAAACCCAAAAGTCATAATGCTCCCCTCTTCCTCGTCTATCGCTCAACGGCTATGATGCAGTATCACTTTTAAATAGACATCCAGACATAAAGACAGCTATAAAGTAGTGACGCAGAAAACATAACAATACTGCCATCGACACGACACACTTTCATCAACACAAGATCCCTTTATAAAACGCCATGGAGCTGATAATGAAGAAATTTACGCCCGCCCTGCTTGCACTGAGCTTACTGACAGCATTACCGGCACTGGCGAATCAAAATGCCACTATTGCTCCCGTTCCGGCCGCTATCGCCAATCATGACGGTCCGGTTCGCATCGCGGTTATCCGCAACCTGGGTTCCGATGACAACACTACGCAGTTTGTTTCCGGCGTGCTTGAAGAAGGTAAAAAGCTGGGCTTTAAGGTCAGCACTTTTCTGAGCAACGGTGATGATGCCCGTTTTCAGGATTTCGTGAATCAGGCGATTAGCCAGAAATATGATGGCATCATCCTGTCACAGGGCCGCGACCCTTACTCTACCGATTTGATTAAACGTATTGTCGACAGCGGCATTGCCGTTTCCGTGTTTGATACCGCCGTGAATGGCGAAATTCCGAGCGTAACCGTCACCCAGCAGGATGACGCCTCCCTGACTAACGAATCACTCGGCCAACTGGTGAAGGATTTCAACGGTAAAGCCAACATTATCAAACTGTGGGTCGCTGGCTTCCCGCCGATGGAACGCCGCCAACTTGCCTATCAACAGATCCTGAAAGCCAACCCCGGCATAAAGGAACTCGAATCGATTGGTGCCGTGTCCTCTGACGTTCAGGGCGATACCGCTAACAAAGTCGGCGCGGTGCTGGCGAAATACCCGAAAGGCAAAATCGATGCCATCTGGGGATCGTGGGATGCTTTCAGTCAGGGTGCTTATAAAGCGTTGAAAGAAAACGGCCGGACCGAAATCAAACTGTACAGCATCGACATCTCCAATCAGGACTTACAGCTGATGCGCGAAGCGAGCAGCCCATGGAAAGTCAGCGTGGCTGTCGATCCTAAACTGATCGGTAAAGTGAATCTGCGTCTGGTTGCCAACAAGATTGCCGGTGAACCAACACCTTCGACCTACGAGTTCCGCGCTGCCGCGATTCCACAGGCGCTGTTAGCCAGCCAGCCGGGGGCGGTCAACGTCACGGGATTGGCAAAAATCATCCCAGGCTGGGGCCAAACGGATGATTTTATCGCACCGTGGTTTGCTACACTGGAAGCCAAACAGGCGAAATAACACGGAGATAGCTCATGGCATCGACCCCTCTGCCCACCCCAGATTACAGCCGTAATATGCGGCTGATTGGGCACAGCGATCAGGGTGGCAGACCCGACGGCGTGCAGGTGATGGTTCACCACGGCTACGCTTATATCGGGCATATGGTTTCACAAGGCGTGTCGATTGTGGATGTGCGCGATGCCAGAAATCCCAAGCCGGCGGGGTTTATTGCTGCCCCGCCCGGCACCTGGAACATCCACCTGCAAACGCATGATGACCTGCTGCTTGTCGTCAACGCGCGCGATTTGTTTGCCGACGCCAGCTTCGCCGAGGAAAAGGTCTATTACACCCGCTCCGTCGCCGACACGGTCAGTACCAAACAGCAGGGTAAAAGCTGGAGCGCCGGATTACGGATTTTCGATATCTCAACGCCGGATAAACCGCGTGAGATCAGTTTCCTTCCGCTGGACGGCATCGGCATTCACCGCATCTGGTACGTAGGTGGACGCTGGGCCTATGTCTCCGCGCTGCTCGATGGCTACAGCGACTACATCTTTCTGACTATCGATCTGGCCGATCCACAGCGTCCGGAAGTTGCGGGCCGCTACTGGCTACCCGGCATGCACACCGCTGGCGGAGAAACCGCAAGCTGGCCGGAAGGCAAGCGTTACGCATTGCATCATGCCATCATCAGCGGCGACACCGCCTATGGCAGCTGGCGCGATGGCGGGCTGACGCTGCTGGACGTGAGCGATCGCACTAATCCACAGCTCATCAGCCACCGCAACTGGAGCCCACCGTTTGGCGGCGGTACACACACGGCGCTGCCGCTGCCGGATCGCGATCTGCTGATCGTGTTGGATGAAGCGGTATTGGATAATCAGGAAGATGGCGAGAAATTGATTTGGGTGTTCGATATTCGTGAACCTAGCAATCCGGTGAGCATCGCCACCTTCCCACAGCCGAAAGAAACAGACTATGTGAAGAAAGGCGCACACTTTGGCCCACATAACCTGCATGAAAACCGGCCCGGCAGCTTCATTAGTTCGTCACTGATTTTCGCCACGTATCAAAACGCAGGGGTACGCGCTTACGACATCAGTAACCCGTATCAGCCGAAAGAAACCGGTGCGCTGGTGCCTGCTGCGCCAGCCAGAATGGTCGACAAGCGCCCTGGCAGACCGCAGATTATTCAGTCCTGCGATGTGTTTGTTGATGCTGACGGCATCATCTACAGCACGGATTACAACGCAGGTTTGTCGATCATCGAATACCGGGGTTAAGCGAAAAAAAAGCCCTGCGGATCAATGCAGGGCTTACTGTTGTGCTTCGCTAACTTAGTCCAGCGCCAGCACCGACACCCACATTGGCCCCTGACCGACGGCGTAACGCGCCAGCGGTTGCAGATCGCCCGTGTTCTGGTCGATGTGATACACCTCAATGTGCTGAGATTTCTGCCCTGCTGAAATCAGGAACTCACCGGTGTTGTCGATATTGAAACCGCGCGGCTGCGTTTCAGTCGGTTGATGTCCGGTCAGCGTTAACGTGCTGCCGTCTTCAGACACCTGGAAAACACTCAGCAGGCTGGCAGTACGATCGCTGATGTACAGAAAGCGACCATTTGGCGTAATGTGAATATCTGCCGCCCAGCGCGTGTCGCTGAAGCCTGCTGGCATAGCATCCAGCGTTTGCACTTTCTGCAATTCCCCACCAGTTGCATCCAACTGATACACATCCACCGAGCTGTCCAGTTCATTCACACAATAGGCAAAGCGTTGATTCGGTTGGAAAACCATATGGCGTGGACCGGCACCCGCTACCGTCGTCATTTCAGACTGACGGTGCACGCTCAATTCGCCCGTCGCACCCAGATCGTACAGGCGGATGCGGTCTTCTTTCAGGCACGGTGCCCACACGACAGAATTGGTTGGATCGATGTTGGTAGAGTGGCACCCTTCCAGTCCGTCCAATTGTTGGATCGGCTCACCGACGATGCCATCAGCACCAATCGGGCTAACGCTAACGCAGGCACCGCTGTAAGACGCGCTGAACAGGAAACGTCCGTCGTTATCGGTAGACAGATGCGTCGGGCTGCCCGGTAAAGACGCGACACCCGCTTCCGTCAATTTCCCCTGTTCATCAATACGATAGCTCAGAACCCTGAAATCAGGACGAACCCCAACATACAGGTGACGCTTGTTCGGTGCGATCACCATCGGCTGAACCTGTCCCGGAACGTCAACGGTTTGCAATAATGTCAGATTTCCCTGAGCACCGAGTTGCCAAACATGAATCTGCTGGCTTTCCGGGCTGGCGACATAAACCACTTGCTGCATCGTATTCTCCTTATTTTTCACGCGAATGTGGCGGCACAGGAAGGCTCAAAAAGAAGTTCATCAGAAGGATAATGAACCTGCTCAACCTGACGCACGGCATACCATAAATGACCAATCACTCTATTCTACAGAGACATCGCAAGGCTACTATTGATTTAAATAATGGCTGATTTAAGTAATGATTGTTTTAAGTAATGATGGATGTAGCGAACAGGCGCTGATGGTGGGCAATGACGAATCGGTGATGAAAAGTGATGGTTCAGAATATCAGGAGAAGATAAGAGAATAATAACAAGGTATACAGGGATAAGAGGTGAAGTGGCGGAGGAGTAGAGATTCGAACTCTAGAACGCTTTCGCGTCGCCGGTTTTCAAGACCGGTGCCTTCAACCACTCGGCCACTCCTCCGCAATGACGCGCACTATAAACAGTACGCCGCACATTGTAAAGCAGCGTTGTGGTCAACTGCTTAAAAAATAGATGATAAGCCGTTGAAAGCATAGAAAATCAACAATGGCGCTGTAAAACCGTCCGTTTAGCCTTATTTCCCACCGCCGCGCTGAATCCTTCGTCATCAAATCAACCTCAGACACTTTTATCTCGCTGTTGTCTGTCTATTTTTCGCCATGTCCTTTATCGTAAGGGTAATTTGATACCCACATTTTTATTTGCGAGATAACGATGACCTACCGAGTAATTGCACTTGATCTTGATGGTACGCTACTGAATCAACAGAAAAAAATCCTGCCAGAATCGCTTAGCGCACTCGCGCTGGCCCGTCAGCAAGGCATAAAAGTGATGATCGTCACCGGACGCCACCACTCGGCAATCCACCCTTTTTATCAGGGATTGCAGTTGGATACACCCGCCATCTGCTGTAACGGCACTTACGTCTATGATTACCAGCAGGGTCAGGCATCGCACACCAATCCGCTCTCTGTCGAACAGGCAAAAAATGTCATCACGCTGCTAGAGGAATGTGATATTCATGGGCTGATGTATGCCGATGACGATATGTATTACCAGTATCCGACCGGACACGTAGTCCGCACGCTGGCATGGGCTGCGAACCTGCCGGAACAGCAGCGCCCTCGTTTCGCTCAGGTGGAAAATCTGGTGCGCCAGACCGAAGCGTCTCACGCTATCTGGAAATTCGCGACCACGCACGCCGATGTTCCCACACTGAACCACTTCGCCGCAGAAGTAGAAAAGCAGCTCGGACTCGCCTGCGAGTGGTCATGGCAGGATCAGGTTGATATCGCCCAAACCGGCAACAGCAAAGGCAAACTGCTCCAGCAATGGCTTGGTGAACAAGGCATCAGCATGAAGGACGTCGTGGCATTCGGCGATAACTTTAACGATATCAGTATGCTCGAAGGCGTAGGATTGGGTGTTGCAATGGGCAACAGCGCCGATGAAATCAAGGCGAGAGCCGATCTGGTGATTGGCAGCAATGAAGAGCCTAGCATCGCCGATCTTATCCGTACCCGCATTCTGGCATAACCAACGATGACGCAATCAGGAAAAGCGACCACTCTCGCTTGCCTGATTGCGCTCGACTCGCAAACAGACTTATAGCGCGCTACCCAGCACCTGCCGCAGGTACGCCCCCGCCCCCATTAATCCCGGTTGCTCATGGGTAATCAGGTACACGGGGATATCCTGCATATAGCCTTTGAACCGCCCTTTGTCTTCAAAAGCCGCCCGAAAACCGGAAGCTTTAAAGAACTCAAGAAAGCGCGGAACAATGCCGCCAGCAATATACACGCCACCGAATGTGCCTAAATTTAACGCCAGATTGCCGCCGAAGCGTCCCATAATGACGCAGAAGAGCGACAGCGCACGGCGACAGTCCACATCCGTATTGTTGACAGCCCGTTCAGTAATATCTTTCGGCTCCAACTCCTCCGGCGTGCGGTCATCAGACAGCACCACAGCACGGTAGATATTTACCAGCCCCTGCCCGGAGAGTATGCGTTCAGCGGAAACATGCCCGAGCGACTGGCGCAAAACAGAGAGAATTTTGTCTTCTTCATCGCTATTCGGCGCGAAATCTACATGCCCGCCCTCACCCGGCAGGCTAATCCATTGATTGGCGGCATGGACCAGATGAGCAACGCCTAACCCCGTGCCTGCGCCATACACAGCAATGGGTTTGCCTGGCACAGGCTCCCCGCCGCCAAATTGGAGTAAATCCGCGTTAGCCATCACCGGCACCGCCATGGAAACGGCGGTAAAATCGTTGATGACCTCAAAATGGCGCAGACCCAGACTCGCTTTCATTTCTGCGATGGAAAATGCCCAGGTATGGTTCGTCATTGCCACCCAGTCACCGGTAATCGGGCAGGCAATCGCGATACAGGCATCCTGTACCGTGACCTGCCGCGAATCGAGATAATCACGAATGGCTCCTTCCAGCGAAGGAAAATCCAGCCCGGAATAGGTCTCGGTTTGCGATAATTCACCCGTTGTGGCATCACACAATGCCAAACGCGTATTGGTGCCACCGACATCGCCCACTAAAACAAAGTGCGTCATTCTTCTTTTCCCCTCAAGCAAAGCAGATTCCCGATCATTGCGCGAAAACAGCCAGCTACGCTATGGCTATATAACTTTCTAGTGATAAGGATCTCATTTATGGCTAAAAGCTGCGGTTAAGTTAAAAGTAATCGATTACATTTAGAAAACACAAATTGTAATCGATTACTTTTAAGAGGGATACCACATGGTTTCTTCATCTGAAAACACAGCTACCAAATCGTTACAGCCGGCCTTCGTGGTTCCCAGACTGTCACTCATGATGTTTCTAGAGTTCTTCATCTGGGGTTCATGGTCTGTCACCCTAGGCCTAGTTATGACACAGCACAACCTGGCCGCCATGATTGGCGATGCCTTCTCTGCCGGGCCAATCGCTTCAATCCTGTCGCCGTTTGTGCTGGGCATGGTGGTTGACCGCTTCTTCCCCTCACAAAAAGTCATGGCGCTGCTGCACCTGATCGGCGCGGTCATCCTGTGGTTTGTGCCTACCGCGTTAATCAACGAAGACGGCTCACAGTTGCTGATCCTGCTGTTCGCCTACACGCTGTGCTTTATGCCAACGCTGGCATTAACCAACAACATCGCGTTCCATAACCTGACTAATAGCGAGAAGAGCTTCCCGGTTGTGCGAGTCTTCGGCACCATCGGTTGGATCGTCGCCGGTGTCTGCATCGGAACAGCCGGCATCTCCGCAAGCGTCAATATCTTCTACGTCGCGGCCGCTTGCTCTGCCATTCTGGCAGCTTACAGCCTGACGCTGCCGCATACTCCAGCGCCGGCAAAAGGCTTGCCGCTGGCAGTGCGCGATCTGTTCTGTGCTGATGCCTTTGCGCTGCTGAAGAAAGGCCACTTTCTGGTCTTTGCCATCTGCGCGATGCTGATCTCTATTCCACTGGGCACCTACTACGCTTACACCGCGTCCTTCCTGAGCAATGCGGGTATCAGCGACGTCAGCACCGCGATGTCGTTTGGTCAGATGTCCGAAATCGTCTTCATGCTGATCATTCCGCTGCTGTTTAGAAAGCTGGGCGTGAAATACATGCTGTTCATCGGCATGCTGGCGTGGTTCGTGCGCTATGCCCTCTTCGCAATGGGCGTGAATGAAGAAACGCGCTGGTTGCTCTACATCGGTATCCTGCTGCACGGTATCTGCTATGACTTCTTCTTTGTCATCGGCTTCATCTACACAGACCGCATCGCGGGAGAGAAAATCAAAGGGCAGGCACAAAGTATGGTGGTCCTGTTCACCTACGGTATCGGCATGCTACTGGGCTCGCAGGTTTCCGGTGCACTTTATAACCGTCTCTTCGACAACGGCACGTTAAACGCGCCTGAAATCTGGGCGACCTTCTGGTGGATCCCTGCGGTTGCCGCAGCCATCATCGCCGTCATTTTCCTCTTCTCCTTCAAATATAAAGAAGAGCGGGCCTAATTATTTAAGACAGATTATTTAACGAGAAAATGGGATGAGGTCGCCTATGGCACCTCATCCCACTGCATTCTCCGCTATCGCAATCGTGCAACGGTATTCATGACCACACCCGTTGCCAAAGGAGGTAATAATGAAGACGTTAAAAGGACCGGGTATTTTTCTCGCCCAGTATATTGGCGATCAGGCTCCCTTTAACACGCTGGAAAATCTGGCGCAATGGGCAGCCGGATTAGGCTTTAAAGCGCTACAAATCCCCTGCAATCACCCGCACATTTTCGATCTGGCCACGGCCGCCGACAGCCAAACTTACTGTGATGATGTGAAAGGACTGTTGGCGCAGCATGGGCTGACCATCAGCGAACTGTCGACCCATCTGGAAGGACAGCTCGTTGCCGTCCACCCTGCGTATGACGATGCTTTTGACGATTTTGCACCACCGGCATACCGCCGCAATCCGCAGGCTCGCCAAGAGTGGGCTATTGCGGCAATCAAGCAGGCAGCACAGGCCTCTTCACGCCTAGGACTAAACGCCCACGCTACGTTTTCCGGTGCATTGGCCTGGCCCTATTTTTACCCCTGGCCACCGCGTAAAGAGGTCATGATTCAGGAAGCCTTTAAAGAACTTGGCCGCCTGTGGACGCCGATCCTCGACTGTTTTGACGAGCACGGCGTGGATGTGTGCTACGAGCTGCACCCAGGAGAAGATTTACACGACGGCGTAACCTTTGAACGCTTCCTTGATGTCGTCAATCATCACCCACGCGCCAACATTCTTTACGATCCTAGCCATATGCATTTGCAGCAGATGGACTACCTCGGCTTTATCGATCGCTACCATGCACGAATCAAAGCATTCCATGTGAAAGATGCAGAATTTAACACATCGAGCAAAAGCGGCGTCTACGGCGGCTATCAGTCATGGGCTGAACGCGCCGGGCGCTTCCGCTCACCGGGAGATGGTCAGATCGATTTCGGCGGCATCTTCAGCAAGCTGGCCCAATACGACTACGACGGTTGGGCGGTGCTGGAATGGGAATGCTGCCTGAAAGACAGCAATTGCGGTGCGAAAGAAGGGGCGGCGTTCATCAACCGCCACATTATTCCCGTCGCAGGACGCGCTTTTGACGATTTCGCCGCAACCAGCGACGATCGTCCGTTAGTCAGAAAAATGTTGGGATTAAAAGAGGAGAACGCAGAATGATTCGCGTTGGCATTATTGGTTCCGGTTTTATTGGCCCAGCACATATTGAGGCGATTCGTCGCCTTGGCTTCGTTGAGGTGGTGGCGCTGGCGGAAAATTCGCTCGATCTGGCGCAGCAAAAAGCGCGTCAGCTCAACATTCCCCATGCCTACGGCAGCGTCGCTGATTTGCTAAATCATCCCGGCATTGATGCGATCCATAACTGCACGCCGAACCATCTTCATGCGGCGATCAATAAACAGATTATTCAGGCAGGCAAGCACGTCTTTTCGGAAAAGCCGCTGTGTATGACCAGCGAGGAAGCGCGTGAACTGGTGGCGCTGGCAGAAGAAAAAGGCGTTGTTCACGGCGTCAGCTTTGTCTATCGCCAATTTGGCATGGTGCAGCAGGCTGCCAGTATGATTAAGCATCAGGAAATCGGCCGCGTCTTTGCGGTACACGGCGGCTATCTGCAAGACTGGATGCTGCGCGACACCGACTATAACTGGCGTGTTGAACCGGAGTACGGCGGCGTTTCCCGCGCGGTAGCCGACATCGGCTCGCACTGGTGCGACACGGTGCAGTTTATTTTCGGCCGGAAAATTGTCGAAGTCTTCGCCGATTTAGCCATCGTCCATCCGATCCGCAAATCCAATCGGAACGGTACGGCCACGTTTTCATCGTCCGATGCACCACCAGAGTACGACGACAAACCGGTCAAAACCGAAGACTACGCGACCGTGTTACTGCGCTTTGAGGATGGCAGCCGTGGATCCTTTACCGTTTCTCAGGTCAGCGCTGGCCGGAAAAATCGCCTGACGTTTGAAGTGAACGGCAGTGAACAGTCGCTGGCGTGGGATCAGGAAACGCCGCAACAGCTGTGGATCGGTCATCGTGATAAACCGAATCAGGTGTTGTCGGACGATCCTGGACTGCTGAACCCGGAAGCCGCCGCCGCGGTCCACTTCCCCGGAGGGCATATCGAAGGCTGGCCGGATGCGTTCAAGAACATGATGGCGAACTTTTATACCTATCTGCGCGACGGCAAACAGCCTGGCGTCGATCCGTTCAACTTTGCCACCTTCTACGACGGCGCGAACATCATGTTCATCATTGACGCCATCGTGCAAAGCCATCAGCAACAAACGTGGGTGAAGGTCGCCAATTAAGGCATCAGACCGTTCATTCTCTCACGGTATTCATCCCGCAGGTGCGACGCCTGCGGGATGCAGCCAGAGATATTTATGGTAATCTGCTCAGCCAAGCATAAGTAGCGTGAGTGCCTTCTGAATTATGTCGATTCAAAAAATAGCACGGATAGCTGGAGTCTCGGTTGCCACCGTTTCACGGGTGTTGAACAACATTGGTAGCGTGAAACCGCAAAACCGGGAACGTGTTCTCAATGCGATAAAAAGCAGCAATTATCAGCCGAACTTACTGGCCCGGCAGCTACGTACCGCGCGCAGCCAGATGTTATTGGTCATGGTTTCCAACATTGCCAACCCCTTCTGTGCCGATGTCGTGAAAGGCATTGAGGCGGAAGCGGAAGAAAACGGCTACCGCATTCTTCTGTGCAATTCAGGTGCCGATATCGTTCGCGCCCACTCCAGCCTGCAACTGCTGTCCGGTAAAATGGTCGATGGCGTGATCACCATGGACGCCATTTCAACGCTGTCTGCGCTTCAGGACATGATTGGCACCGCGCCTTGGGTGCAGTGCGCCGAGCATGACGATACATCCGCTATTTCATCCGTCGGGATTGATAACGCCGAAGCATCCCGTTTCGTGATTAATCACTTTATTGGCAAAGGCCGCCGCCGTATCGCCATGATTAACCACGACATGAATTACCTCTACGCCCAGCAGCGAGAGAAAGGCTATCGCGACGTTATCGCAGAGAATGGGTTTGATTACGGCAAAGTCGAATACGCCAGTACGCTGAGCTACTCAGGCGGAAAAGCCGCAATGAACGCGCTGCTTAACGATCCGGATCGGCCAGATGCCGTCTTTGTGGTGTCCGATACGTTGGCTGCGGGCGCACTGTCGGCAATTTGTGAGGCGGGATTGAGCGCGCCGCAGGATATTGCAGTGATCGGTTTCGACGGTTCAGAGCTGGGTTACATCACCTCGCCTCAGCTCAGTACGATTCAGCAGCCGTCCGCACATATCGGCAGAGAAGCGGTGAAATTGCTATTACAACAAATCGACCAGCCTGCCAGCGAAACAGAAAAGCGCTTACTGGAATGGACGTTTGTCGAACGGGCATCCAGCTAACCCAGATAGAATAAAACCAATCCTTTTTCATATCTTACAACCTGCGGCTCGCTGACCGCAGGTTGATAGCGCTTCCTTACTTACTTTTTATCTTACTCAGCTTTTCATACAGCGACTGGTAAGCTGCGGAAACAATGGCCTGTGGGTCTTTCGGCAAATCGTGTTCAGCAACAAACCACTGGGCACCGGCCTTAGACGCAGCAGGGAGAATCTCTTCCCACGCCAAAATGCCCTCACCCGGTGGGGCAAAGTTCATTTCATCATCGCGGATGCCGATTGATGTATTGTCTTTCGCATGAATTGAATAAATACGCCCTTTGTACTGGCGCAGGAGACGCACAGGATCCTGTCCTCCGCGCGATACCCAGGCGACATCCATTTCCAGCATCAGGTTCTCTGGCTCTGCCGCATCCATCATGATTTCCAGCGCGGTTTTACCGCGATACTTCTTCATCTCGAAATTATGGTTGTGATAAGCCAGCTTCATGCCCTGCTTCTTCAACTCACGTCCAAGATCGTTCATTTCCACACCAAAGCGCTTCCAGCCCTCTGCGCTATCTGGTCGGTCTTCTACGTTTAGCCACGGCACGATAATCATGCTGTTGCCGATGGCTTTGTTAAAGGCTACAACCTCAGCCATATTGCTTTTCAGTTCGCCAAACTGGACATGCGCAGCAATGGCTTTCAACTGATACTTTCCTAATAACCCCTTCATTTCTGACGCACTAATGTCATGCGTCCCCACCAGCTCAACCGCCTTAAATCCAGCGCCTCGCGCCATGGAAAATTGCTCGTCGAGCGTATTCAAGCTGCGCAGCGTATACATCTGCAACGCTATTTTTTGGTTTTCTGCTGGACGCTCGGCAAGCGCCAAACCCGATGAAACTATCAACAATAGCGGTATAGCGAACGCACGGCGCAATAACGTCATACAAGGCATGTCCTTCTCCTATTTTTATCCCGTAGCACAGGTGAAAACAAAAAGTAATCGATTACTTTTTGTGATGAAAAAATAACAACGCGGGGATAATTTATCTGACTACCTTGTTTACGCGGTAGAAAAAACGAATTGAAAATCACTCTCAATACTCGTTTTGTTATCTTAGTCACAGAATATCGACTGATTCACGAGATAGACCGAGCGATATGAACGGCTGTTCCATCGCTCGGCCTGTGCTTACGCCGTGATCGACACGCTCTTAATCTGCGCGTAGATCGTTTGCCCAGGATGAAGTACGAGATCGTCCCGTGCCCACGGAGTAATACGGGACCACAGCGTCTGCTGGCCGATCGCAAGCTTCACTTCAACCTGTTCGTCGACATCAATGCATTCCACCACGCTGGCACGCAGCACATTACGGATACTGCTTTTTTCCGGCGGCTCCAGCACCAGAGAGACATCGGCAGCATTCACGCGAATGCGCAATGCGGCGTCCTGCGGGAGTTCGACTTTTCCGACCCACACCTGCTGGTCGCCTAATGCCAGCGCTGTCATTGCGTAATGCTCATGCTGAGCCAACACGCGCGCACTCAGAATACTGCTCTGTTCGTCTTTCGGTAACCACGGGCGTAGCGCGCTGCTGGCCCATACCTCTTCCAGCAGCCCCTGCGCTTTCACCTTGCCTTTATCAAGCACCACGACATGATCGGCTAACCGGACAATCTCTTCCAGACTGTGGCTGACATACAAGATCGGGATATTGACTTCTTTCGCCAGACGCTCCAGATACGGCAACAGCTCGCGCTTTCTGGGTAAATCCAGCGACGCCAGCGGTTCATCCATAAGCAGTAGTTCCGGTGCGGTCAGCAACGCCCGACCAATCGCAACACGCTGTTTTTCGCCACCGGACAGCGTCCGTGGATAGCGATTCAGCAGCGGCTCAATACCCAGTAAATTGACGATGTCATCGAACTGCGATTCCATTGTCTCCGCCATGCCGTAGCGCAGATTACCGCGCACGCGGTAGTGCGGAAACAGGCGAGCATCCTGAAACACATAGCCGATTCGCCGCTTTTCCGGTGGTAAAAAAACACGCTGCTGCGTATCCACCAGCACATGATTATTGAGCACAATCCGCCCGCCATCTGGGCGCGTCAGGCCAACAACGGCGTTGATCAGCGAGGTTTTCCCTGCCCCGGATACGCCGAAAATAGCGGTAATGCCGTTTGCAGGCAGTTCAGACTGAACGCGAAGTTCGAGACTACCCAGTTGTTGATGAAAATCGAGTTGCAGCATTATCCCCCCAACCGCTTGCGGCTCCAGTTTGTTAGCCATTCCGATGCTAACAGCGCAGCCAGCGACAAGACGATGGCAATGATACACAGCCTTGCTGCATCAGCCTCCGCGCCGGGCGTTTCAATCAGGGTATACATCGCCAGTGGAATAGTTCGGGTTTCGCCGGGGATATTAGAAACAAATGTAATGGTCGCGCCAAATTCGCCCAGCGAGCGGGCAAAGGCCAATACGGTTCCAACGACAATCCCAGGAAAAGAGAGAGGTAATGTGATGGTGAAAAACACGCGCCACGGCGAGGCACCCAGTGTTCGAGCGGCCTGCTCCAGATGCGTATCGACGGCATCAAGCGACAGCCTGATCGCCCGAACCATTAGCGGAAATGCGACAATCGCCGACGCTAATGCGGCACCGCGCCAGCTAAAACTAAAGCTAAAGCCGAACCAGTCATAGAGCCAGGAACCGATTACGCCGCGTCTTCCCATTGCCACCAACAGCAGATAACCAATAACCACTGGCGGCAGCACCAGTGGTAAATGGATAATGCTATCCAGCAGTGATTTTCCGGGGAACCGACAGCGCACTAAAATCCACGCCATCAGTATCCCAAACGGCAAGCTGCACGCCACGGCCACAACGGAAACTTTGAGGCTCAGCTCAACCGCCTGCCATTCGTAATCACTCAGCATCATTAACGCGGCGCGAAGCCGTAACGTTTAAATACCGCTGCCGCTTCTGGCGTTTTCAGGTAATCATAAAAACCGGTAACCGCCGCGTTTTTATGCTCTTTGACTATTGCCATCGGGTATTCGACAGGCTTGTGGCTCGTCGCAGGGAATGTACCGACGACTTTAACTTTGTCGCTGGCAACCGCGTCAGAACCATAAACGATACCCAACGGGGCTTCTTCACGCTCCACCAGCGCCATAGCTGCACGTACGTTATTGGCGCGCGCCATCAGCGGGGAGAGTTCATCCCAGGCTTTCAAATTCTGTAAGGCTTCTTTGGCATAGATCCCAGCAGGCACGTGATCCGGATCGCCAACGGCCAGACGTCCGCCTTTCAGCAGGCTTTTCCAGTCGGTTTTATCGTCAATCTTAATCTCTTTCTGCGCACTCGCCTTCGGCGCAATCACCACCAGCTCATTGCCCAGTAGCGTGTGACGCGTAGCGGTGTCCATCAGGTTTTTATCCTGCGCGTAGTCCATCCACTGCTGGTCAGCGGAGATGAACAGATCGGCAGGCGCACCTTGCTCAATCTGGCGCGCCAGCGTTGAGGATGATGCGTAAGACGCCACAACAGCGACATTTTTCTCTTTCTGATATTGCGTGGCGATTTCCTGCAACGCATTCGTCAATGATGCGGCGGCGAATACAGTAACTTTATCTTCTGCTGCCGCAGGCAGCGCCATTCCTGCACTGAGGGTCAGTGCGGCAAACCATTTTAACCATTGCTGCTTCATTCTTGTCTCCTGACAATTATCGTTGTGTAAATAATAATATAACGAATTATGAAGCAGTGTCATGCGCTTTAAAGAGGTAGATAGGGGAGGTAGAAAAGAAATGTCCGGCTAAAAGCCGGACATCAAAATAGGAAAGGATCGTGAATCAGTGCTGATTCTTTGCGCGCTGGCCGTCGGAATGACCGATGCGGGACAACACGTTAAACACTTCGCCCAGGCAATAAATTGCCCCCATGATAACCACCATCATCACAGGAACCATGGCAACTGCAAACAGCAGGCTCTTCAACAACTCCAACATGCTTACCTCACTTATTGCAACGGTTACCGCTACTTTAGCCCGTCTATACCCGTCATACTTCAAGCTGCTTGTGCGTTGGCGCCCTTACTCACCCCAGTCACTTACTTGTGTAAGCTCCTGGGGATTCGCGCGATTGCCGCCTTCACGCAACCCGAATTATCTAGGGTAAAATGCGCTATTTCACTGTAAGCCGAGATCGTCGTAATTGCCACGTAGTCTACCGCAGTAATAGAAAATAGTGCGTCTATTTGTGCGATTTGCCCCTGATGAAGAAAATAGCGACAATACAGAGAATTAAACTCACCAACGGTGCCCTCACTATGCAGGCTGAAATTCTTCTCACCCTGAAACTCCAACAGCGTTTATTCGCCGATCCGCGGCGCATTGAATTGCTCAAGCAAATTCGTCATACCGGTTCAATCAGCCAGGGCGCCAAGCTGGCGGGGATTAGCTATAAAAGCGCATGGGATGCCATCAATGAGATGAACCAGTTGGCCGAGCAGACCATCGTCGAACGTATGACCGGTGGCAAAGGCGGTGGCGGGGCCCAGGTTACCCGCTACGGCGAACGTCTTCTCCAGTTGTACGATTTGCTCGCACAGATTCAGCAAAAAGCCTTTGATGTCTTGCAGGAAGACGGTCTGCCGTTAGATAGCCTGCTGGCAGCCATCGCGCGTTTCTCACTGCAAACCAGCGCACGTAACCAGTTTTTTGGAACCGTGCTCGCACGCGGTAAAGAACAAGTGCAACAACATCTGGATCTTTTACTCGCCGATGGTAAAACAACGATCAGCGCCCTGATTACGCAACAAAGCGCCGAGCGCCTGCAATTACAGAAAGGGAAAGAGGTGTTGGCACTGATTAAAGCACCGTGGATCGATGTGTACGCTGCAACATCCACCGCACCTGATGTTGATAACGTCTTATCAGGGCAAATTCAGTCCATTCAGCACGGTGTGGAAAACAGCGAAATTCTGATTACGCTGACCGGGGGGGAAACCCTGTGTGCCATGGTGCCGAATGTCTTGCTTGAGCAGCAAAAGCTGCAACAGGGCGCGGATGTGAAAGCCTGCTTCAATGCGGACCGGGTTATTATCGCCACACTTTGTTAATGTCGCTTTAGCGCTATCGCCGTCTGACGAAGGATAGAAAATGTCATTGTTAAAAATCACTCAGGGGCTGTTTCGTCTCAGCGACACCCGCATGCTGCGTCTGGACGAACTGACGCTCGAACAAAACCAGTGCTGGGCCTTTGTTGGGGCCAACGGAAGTGGTAAATCTGCACTGGCGCGGACGCTATCCGGCGAACTGCCAATATTGCGTGGCGAACGAACAACGGGATTTCAACGCCCCGTCCGACTGTCGTTTGAACAATTACAAAAACTGGTTTCTGACGAGTGGCAGCGCAATAACACCGATCTGCTCAGTGAAGGTGAAGACGATACTGGCCGCACCACGGCAGAAGTGATTCAGGATAGCCTCAACGATCCCGGGCGTTGCCAACAGCTGGCACACCAGTTTGGTATTGCGAATTTGCTGGAGCGCCGCTTCAAGTACCTCTCTACGGGGGAAACCCGTAAGGCGATGCTGTGTCAGGCGCTGATGCCTCAACCCGATCTGCTGATTCTCGACGAGCCTTTCGATGGGTTGGACGTTGCCTCCCGTCAGCAGCTTGCCGATGAACTGAGAAAACTGGCAGGCACCGGTTATACGCTGGTGCTTATTCTGAATCGCTTTGACGACATCCCTGATTTTATCAACCATGTCGGTGTGCTGGCAGACTGTACGCTGACCCGCGTCGGCGAGCGTGAAACGATCCTCTCTGAAGCGCTGGTGGCCCAGCTCGCGTTTAGCGAAAAACTGTCGGGAAGTTCGCTGCCAGAACCGGAAGATTCGCAGCGGTATATGACGCTTCCCGCTGACGAGGCACGCATTCGGCTGCGTAACGGCGTGGTGCAGTACAACGACCGCCCTATTCTGCACGAGCTAACATGGGAAGTGTTGCCCGGTCAGCATTGGCAGATTGTCGGGCCCAATGGCGCGGGGAAATCGACGCTGCTCAGCCTGATTACAGGCGATCATCCGCAAGGCTACAGTAACGACCTCACGCTGTTTGGCCGTAAACGCGGCAGTGGTGAAACCATCTGGGACATCAAGCGCCATATCGGTTACGTCAGCAGCAGCTTCCATCTGGATTACCGCGTCAGCACCAGCGTGCGCAACGTTATCCTGTCAGGCTTTTTTGACTCTATCGGTATTTATCAGGCCGTTTCCGACCGTCAGCGCCACCTGACCGAACAGTGGCTCACTCTGCTTGGGCTCAATGGCGCTATTGCCGATACCCCGTTTCAGTCGCTCTCCTGGGGTCAGCAGCGTCTGACGCTAATTGCCCGCGCGTTAGTCAAACACCCCGCCCTGCTCATTCTTGATGAACCGCTACAGGGGCTTGATCCGCTCAATCGCCAACTGGTACGCCGCTGGCTGGATATTCTGATTGGCGAGGGCGAAACGCAGCTACTCTTTGTCTCTCACCATGCGGAAGACGCGCCCGAGTGCATCACGCATCGGCTCACTTTCGTCCCGCACAACGACATCTACCGCTACCAGATTGACGAGTTATGTAAATAACGCCTAAAAACAGGGATGATAACGCTACCACAAAATAAAATGTAGGGTAGAAAGCCAGGCTCATTTACACTGTAGCCTATGCTTCACTCAGTTTACTCGTAAAGAAACCATCGATAACAGAGGCAGATTCTCGCTGTAGATCACCTTTTTCTGCCCCTAACCATGTTATTTTGCTGCATTGCGATAATAGAGGTCATTATGAACGTTCTTGTTACAGGTGGTAGCGGTTACATAGGAAGTCATACTTGCGTACAATTGCTGGCTGCCGGGCACACTCCCATCATTCTCGATAACTTGTGCAACAGCAAGGCTAGCGTCGTTAAAACCATTACACGCTTAACCGATAAGACACCCGTTTTTTATCAGGGCGATATCCGCGACAGCGCGCTGTTGGACGATATTTTCGCTAAGCATTCCATTGATTCTGTCATCCACTTTGCCGGCTTAAAAGCCGTGGGCGAATCAGTACGTGAACCGTTGAGCTACTATGATAATAACGTCTACGGTACGCTCGTGCTGGTAGAGGCGATGAAGAAAGCCGGCGTGAAAAATCTGATTTTTAGCTCCTCCGCCACCGTCTATGGCGATCAACCACGCACGCCCTATCAGGAAAGTTTCCCCACAGGGCACCCTGCCAGCCCTTATGGCCGTAGCAAGCTGATGGTCGAGCAAATCCTGCAAGACTTACAGCATGCAGAACCGGAATGGAGTATTACGCTGTTGCGGTATTTCAACCCGGTTGGTGCCCATCCATCGGGTGAAATGGGTGAAGACCCACAAGGTGTGCCCAATAACCTGATGCCTTACATCGCTCAGGTTGCTGTCGGACGTCGCGACTCGCTGGCGATTTTCGGTAATGACTACCCTACCGCTGACGGCACTGGCGTGCGAGATTATATCCACGTCATCGATCTGGCTGAGGGTCATATCGCCGCCATGAACACCCTGCAAAATCGTGCTGGCGTGCATATTTATAATCTGGGCGCAGGCGTAGGCTACAGTGTATTGCAGGTCGTCGAAGCCTTCAGTCAGGCCTGTGGCAAGCCGCTGGCTTACCATTTTGCCCCACGTCGTCAGGGCGATCTGCCTGCTTATTGGGCAGATGCCGAGCGTGCAGCGAAAGACCTTAACTGGCGAGTCACACGCTCACTGCAAGAAATGGCGCAGGACACCTGGCGCTGGCAGTCCAACCACCCCAACGGGTACGACGAAGAATGACGGCGTTTTTTCACGCTGAGTGACAGATAAGGGAAGCGCGGCAGAGCGGATTTCTGCAACCTTCCCCTATTTGCAACCATCGGCCAACCTTCTCTATCTTCTCAGGCCTCTACAGGAGCAAGTCATGTTGAATGAAAGTCTTAGCACGCTGGCACCCGATGGTCAGCCGTTTCAATTAACGACCTTGCAGAATCAGGCAGGCATGCGCGTGCGCCTGATGGACTGGGGTGCAACCTGGCTTTCCTGTGAGCTGCCTCTACCAGAGGGTGAGGTGCGAGAAGTCTTATTGGGCTGTGCATCGCCCGAGCAATATCCGCGACAAAGCGCTTATCTCGGTGCATCGATTGGCCGCTATGCCAACCGCATAGCCAAAGCCACCTTCAGTCGAGAAACCGAAACGTTCCATCTGGTTCCAAACCAGAACGAGCACCAGTTGCACGGTGGCCCAGAAGGCTTTCATGCTCGCCGCTGGCGAATTGCCAGTCAGGATGCCGCGCAGGTGACTTATCAACTGCACTCGCCGGATGGCGATCAAGGCTATCCAGGGCATCTCAACGTACAGGTGACCTACGCGCTGACCGAACATAATTCGCTGGAAATCTCGTATCAGGCGACCGTAGAGAAAGCCTGCCCCGTTTGCCTGACCAACCACGCGTATTTCAACCTTGATGGCGATCTGACTGACGTCCGTAAGCACCAACTGCAACTGTTTGCCGACTATTATTTACCGGTTAATAGTTCGGGCATTCCTAACGCCGATCTGACACCGGTAAACGCTACCGGCATGGATTTCCGCCAGCCAAAAACGCTGGAAGAAGATTTCCTGCGCGACAGCGATCAAATGGCCGTCGGCGGCTACGATCACGCTTATTTATTGCATCGCACCTGCGGTTCCAGCGAAAGTCCGGCTGCCAATTTATGGTCATCCGATGGCCGCGTACTGATGAGCGTTTTCACCAGCGCTCCCGCCTTACAGCTCTACAGCGGCAACTTTCTGGCCGGAACGCCCTCGCGAGACGGCGGTCAATATGAAAACTATGCCGGTGTCGCACTGGAAAGTGAATTCCTGCCGGACAGCCCGAATCACCCCGACTGGCCGCAGCCCGACTGCTGGCTGAAACCGGGGAAAGTCTATCGCTCAGATACCACGTACCAGTTTCTCGTACAGTAACCGAACAGCAAAACATAATTAACCCATTGATAACATTGGCAGATAACTTTCTGCCAATTTACAAAACTATGCTATTCCCCGCTTGCCCCCTTCCCGCTCAGACGCATACACTGCCAAAACGTCCAAAAAGGAAATGCCATGTCCGCATCATCACGGTCTCCATTATTCATTCACCATCTGCGCCATAAAGGCAGGTGGGGATGGCTATTGGCGCTGTGCTGGTTTTTCCTGAATGCACAACTGGCTATCGCAGGCCATCAATGCGATATGACGATCAGCCAGACATCCCCCGCACTCCAGCATCAGGCACATCTGCAACAGGCTGACGTTCAGCCGTTATCATCTCATGCTCAGCATACGGCTAAAGCGTCTTACGTTGCCGATCAGCAAACGCCGCTGTGCGAAAAACACTGCGTGCCGGATAGTGTGAAGCAGGATAATGGCTCGCTGGCATTATTAGCGCTGCCGGCCAGCGGTGAGCTAGTCTTAGCGGATAATCCTGTTACCCTTAGTCCGGCATCCGATGTCTGGCTCTCGCCTCCTGCGGTCGGCCCCCCGGCTGAAATCCGTTTCTGCCGATTCAGAGAATAACCCAAGCGATTGATAACTCCTGCGCCAGCGAGCGCAACATCTTGTTTATCAATTATTTTTATTGGGATTATTTTTATGCGTATCACTTATATGGCTTTGATCAGCAGCCTGATTTTTTCTGTTTCTTCCTTCGTCTTCCCCGTGTGGGCAAACGACCACCAGCATCACGCGATGATGACGACCACTCCCCCTGCGGCCACAACAGCCGCTTATCAAACTACTGGGATTGTTAAGCAGTGGGACACCAATAGCGTCACGCTCTCTCACGCGCCGATTGCCGAGCTCAAATGGCCTGCCATGACGATGGCCTTCGCGCTGCCATCCCGCGGAGGAATCACGCCGTTGCCCGTCAACACACCCGTTACGTTCAGCTTTATCCAGAACGATAGCGGCTACACCCTGACCGCGATTACGCCACAGCAGCCTTAACCGGAGCACACCATGAACTTATCCAAACACGCTGCTGCGCGCGCGTGTCTGGCGATGTTGCTGTGGCTGCCTGCCGCCGTCTTTGCGGCAGATCTGAGTCTTGAACAGGCTTTACAGGCGGCGGAGCGTTACTCCGCCGATCTGTCGGCCAATCAACACCAGATTAATGCGTTACAGAACATGGCCGACTCCGCTACACAGCTTCCCGATCCAAAGTTGAAATTTGGCGTCGAAAATTTGCCATTGGGTGGTAACAACGGTAGCCGGCTCACGCGTGAAGGCATGACGATGCAGCGTATCGGCGTCATGCAAACTTATGTCAGCAGCCGTAAGCGAGATAGCAAAGCGCAGGCTATTCGGGTCGAAGCCGAAGCACTGCAAAGTAATAGCGAAAGTATTCGTGCTCGCCTGCAACGGGAAACGGCACAGGCATGGCTGGATCTGGCGCTCTCCCAAAAGGCGTTGATCGACGTCACAGCGTTGGTCAACGAAAGCCAGCGGCAGATCGCCTCGCAAAAAGCGAGTGTGGCAGCAGGCAGTGAGGCCAGTAGTGTTCTGGCTGCCCGCCTGACGCTGGCAGCCATGCAGGACAGACTGGCCGATGCCGAGCGTGATACCCGCATCGCACACGCCCGACTGGTGCAGCTTACCGGCGTGACGGATATCAACGTGCACGGCGAACTGCCTCGCTTTGAACGGCTACCTGCCTCACCCGAAGTGCTGGGTAACGCCATTCATCAGCATCCAGAAATGCAACAGGCGCAGCGTGAAGCCGAACTGGCTCAGGCTCGATCTGCACAGTCAGCCGTTGCCGCCATCCCCAATGTCGATGTTGAAGTCTATTACGCAAAGCGTGGAGATGATTACGACGACATGGCGGGCATGATGGTAACGGTCGATCTGCCGCTGTTCACATCCAAGCGTCAGGATAAGGACTACGCCGCAGACCTATCACGCAGCATGGAAGCACGCGACAGAGTCTTGCTCACTGAACGAGAGCATCAGGCACAGCTCGATACGTTGATAGCCCAATATCAAGCGGCACAGTCACGCTGGCTGCGGCAGAGCAACGATGTTCTTCCGCTGCAACAGCAGCGCATCAAACTGATTCAGGCTCAGTATCAATCCGGCAGCAGCAACCTTTCTGCCGTATTGGATGCCCGCCGGGCGCTGCTCGAAAGCCGGATCGCCGTTCAGGATACCGCACGGGAGATGGCCCAATATTGGGCCGCTATCCGCTATCTGACGCCACAAGGAAGCCCTACGCGATGAGCAAAACAATCACGAACAAATCACTGAGGTTTAGCCTCATGACGCTGGCTATCCTCAGCGCGGGTGGCGTGGGTTATCTGGTGGGTAAACAGCCAACGCCACAGTCTTCTTCCGCTGCAGCGTCAGCACGTACCGTCCTCTATTGGTACGATCCGATGGTGCCGGATAAACGCTTCGACAAACCGGGGAAATCCCCCTTTATGGATATGGAACTGGTGCCCCGCTACGCCGATGAAGCGCAGAGTGATGGCGGTATTACGGTCAGCGCCCGCCAGCAGCAAAACCTCGGTGTTCGCACAGCGCGCGCGGAAATGCGCGAACTTTCCAGTAGTAGCACAGGTTACGGCACCGTCACACTCAACGAACGTGGATTACACACGCTGGTGGCACCCAGCGGCGGCATTGTCGAGAAACTCACGGTCAGTGCGCTACAACAGCAGGTGAAGAAAGGCGAAACGCTGGCGACATTGTGGAACCCGACCTGGGCAGCGGCGCAGCGCGAATATCTGGCGGTACGGCAGTTGGGCGACGACATTCTGACTCAATCGGCTCGCCAGCGGCTGGCACTGATCTTCATGCCAGAAGCAATTATTCGGCAGGTCGAGCGTAGCGGTAAGCCGCAGGACAGGATCGCGATTACCGCGCCGGAAGACGGCTACGTGAATAAGCTAGAGGTGCGGCAAGGCATGCAGTTAAGCCCTGCCCAGCCGTTATTTGAACTTGCCAGCCTGAATCCGGTGTGGGTGGATGTCGATTACCCCGAGTCGCAAGCCGCGCAGCTCACTCTCGGCAGCGACATCAGCGCGACCAGCAGCGCCTGGCAGGGTAAAACGTTCCATGGCAAGATCAGCGAACTGCTGCCCGTATTAGATAGCACCACACGCACGCTAAAAGCGCGCGTGGTACTGGATAACCCGCAACAGCAGCTTAAACCCGGTATGTACCTGACCGTGCAGTTTTCTCACGCTCAGGCACAGCCGCGTCTGGCGATCCCGCAGGAAGCGCTATTGGTCAGCGGTAGCCAAAACCGGGTCTTACTGAGTGATGGCACTGGTCATTTTACCCCACGTAACGTCACGGTGGGCGCGTCGCTGGGCGACTGGGTCGAAATCCTCAATGGACTGAAGGCAGGTGACAACGTGGTCACTTCCGGTCAGTTCCTGATTGATTCCGAAGCCAGCCTGCGCAGCGCCCTACCGCAGTTTGATGCGGAAAAGCCAGCAGCCCCAGAAACGTCGGCTGCGCCCGTTGGCTATCATACTCAGGGAGTCATCAGGGCGATAAACGGCAATCAGGTCACAATCGAACATGAAGCGGTTCCGGCACTCAATTGGTCACCGATGACGATGGATTTCACGCTGCCACCCTCAGGGTTGCCGCAGGGAATGGGAATAGGCAGTACCGTGCGTTTCCAGTTCAACATAGACGACAGCGGGATTCACGTCCTGAATTTTTCTACCACTGACGATCCGCATGCCAGTCACGGAGGCCATCCATGATTGCCTACATCATTCGCTGGTCGCTCAAAAACCGTCTTTTGGTTTTACTGGCAGCGCTGTTCATGGCCGCGTGGGGCCTGCTGTCGCTACAAAAAACGCCGCTGGATGCTTTGCCCGATTTATCGGACGTACAGGTCATCATTCGCGTCAGCTATCCGGGAAAAGCACCACAGGTGGTGGAAAATCAGGTGACCTACCCGCTGACGACCACCATGCTTTCCGTTCCGGGGGCCAAGACGGTACGGGGCTTCTCCATGTTCGGCGATGCCTACGTTTATGTGCTGTTTGAAGATGGCACAGATCCTTACTGGGCGCGTTCTCGCGTGCTGGAATATCTCAGCCAGATGCAATCCAGCCTGCCAGCCGACGCCAAGACGTCACTCGGCCCGGATGCCACTGGTGTTGGCTGGATTTACGAATATGCGCTGGTCGATCGCAGCGGCAAATACAGTCTGGCCGACCTGCGCGGCTTTCAGGACTGGCTGCTGAAATATGAGTTGAAAACGGTGCCTGATGTGGCGGAAGTCGCCAGCGTGGGCGGCATGGTCAAACAGTATCAGATCGTCGTCGACCCGGAGCGCATGCGGACACAGGGCATCACCCACCAGCAGATCGTCAGTGCCGTACAGGCCGCCAATCAGGAAAACGGCGGTTCCGTGCTGGAGTTGGGCGAAGCAGAGTACATGGTGCGCACCACGGGTTACCTGAAAAGTATGCAGGATTTTAACCACGTGGTGATTACCACCCGCAACGGTATTCCCGTGCTGTTGCAGGATGTGGCTACGCTCAGAGAAGGGCCGGAGATGCGGCGCGGCATCGCCGAATTGAATGGCGAAGGTGAAGTGGCGGGCGGCATCATCGTCCTGCGCTATGGCAAGAATGCGCTGAATACGCTGCATGCCGTCAAAGCGCGGTTACAGGAAATACAGAAAAGCCTGCCCGCGGGGGTAGAAATCGTCCCAACCTACGATCGTTCGCAGTTGATTGAACACGCTATCGATACGCTCAGCTTCAAGCTGCTGGAAGAGTTTGTCGTCGTGGCGATTATCTGCGCCCTGTTTCTGTTTCACTTCCGCTCGGCGCTGGTGGCGATCATCAGCCTGCCGCTGGGGATTCTGGGGGCGTTTATCATCATGCGCTATCAGGGTGTGAACGCCAATATCATGTCGCTGGGCGGTATTGCGATTGCTATCGGCGCGATGGTGGATGCCGCGATTGTGATGATAGAAAACATGCATAAAGTCATTGAGCAGTGGCGACATGAGAATCCAGGGAAACAACCGCAGCATAACGAGTGGTGGCAGTTAGCGGAACGGGCCGCGGTAGAGGTAGGGCCCGCGCTATTTTGCAGCCTGCTGATCATTACGCTGTCGTTTGTCCCCGTGTTCTCACTGGAAGCGCAGGAAGGCCGCATGTTTTCACCGCTGGCCTTTACCAAAACCTATGCCATGGCCGTCGCCGCCGGATTAGGCATTACGCTGGTGCCGGTATTAATGGGATATTTTGTTCGCGGCAAGATACCGGACGAACAGGCGAACCCGATTAACCGCTGGCTGATTGCCGCCTATCACCCGGTGCTGCAAAAGGTGCTGAGCTATCCAAAGACCACGCTGCTGGTCTCCGGCTTGCTGTTGCTGTTGACGCTCTTTCCACTCAGCCGTCTGGGAAGTGAATTCATGCCGCCGCTGGATGAAGGCGATCTGCTGTATATGCCTTCCACCCTGCCCGGTATCTCCGCGCGTGAGGCGGGTCGTCTACTGCAACAAACGGACCGGCTGATTAAAACCGTGCCCGAAGTCGAATCGGTCTTTGGTAAAGCAGGCCGTGCCGAAACGGCGACTGACCCCGCCCCGCTCACCATGCTGGAAAGCACAATTAGGTTGAAACCGCGCGACCAGTGGCGCGAAGGCATGACCATGGACAAGCTGGTGGCCGAGTTGGATCGCACCGTCAGCCTGCCGGGTATTGCCAACGTGTGGGTGCCACCGATTCGCAACCGGCTGGACATGCTGGCCACCGGCATCAAAAGCCCGGTGGGCATCAAGGTTAACGGCAATAATCTGGCCGATATCGAACGTACCGCCGCGCAAATCGAGCAGGTGGTGAAGCAGGTTCCGGGTGTAACATCTGCACTGGCGGAACGGCTGGCGGGCGGGCGCTATATCGATATTGATATCGACCGGCAACGCGCTGCGCGCTACGGTGTGTCCGTCGAGGAACTTCAGTCGGTGGTTTCTACACTCATCGGCGGGCAAAATATCGGCGAAACGATTGAAGGTCGCCAGCGTTATCCCATCAATATCCGCTACCCGCGTGAATTACGCGATTCGCTGCAAAAATTGCGCGATCTGCCCATCGTGACGGCAAATGGCAGCAGAGTGACGCTGGCAGAGCTGGCTGATATTCGCGTCAGTGAAGGGCCACCAATGCTGAAAAGTGAAAACAGTCGCCTGTCGGACTGGATTTACGTCGATCTGCGCGGTCGCGATCTGAAATCCGCCGTTGAAGACATGCAACAAGCCGTTGCCCAGCAGGTCACGCTGCCGGAAGGCGTTTCACTGAGCTGGTCCGGTCAGTTTGAATATCTGGAACGCGCTACGGAGAAAATGAAAGTCGTCGTACCCTTTACGCTGCTGATCATTTTTGTGCTGCTGTATGTCACCTTCAACCGCATCAAAGATGCATTGCTGATCATGGCAACCTTACCTTTCGCGCTGATTGGCGGCGTCTGGCTGCTCTATATCCTTGGCTATAATCTTTCTGTAGCTGGTGCCGTGGGCTTTATTGCACTGGCGGGCGTGTCGGCGGAATTCGGCGTCATCATGCTGCTGTACCTCAATCATGCGGTAGAGAAACACCGCGTGGCAGGTCAGACGCTGTCACGCCAGCAGTTGATGGATGCCATCCACGAAGGGGCGGTTCTGCGCGTACGGCCAAAAATGATGACCGTCGCAACGATTATGGCAGGGCTGCTTCCCATCATGTGGGGCGGCGGTAGCGGATCCGAAATCATGCAGCGGATTGCCGCGCCGATGATCGGCGGGATGGTGAGCGCTCCTCTGCTGTCGATGCTGGTGATCCCTGCGGTCTATCTGTTATTGCACAAGGGGGATTCCGGTTTGCTGAAACGGTAAAGCCAGAGCGTGATTTTACGCAAATAACCTGCGGATAAATCACGCTTGCCATCGACTATCGATTGCCGATAACGGTTCTCCCCCCCTATAATGAAATCAGTTATCACAGAAATCTTAGGATAGGAAGGAGTTTAGCTATGGCTGTAACTAAGCTGGTACTGGTAAGACACGGTGAGAGCCAGTGGAACAACGAAAACCGCTTCACAGGCTGGTACGATGTCGATCTATCCGACAAAGGCCGTTCAGAAGCCAAAGCCGCAGGTCAGCTGCTGAAAGACGAAGGTTTTGCCTTTGATTTCGCTTATACCTCCGTGCTGAAACGTGCCATTCACACACTGTGGAATATACTGGACGAGCTGGATCAAGCCTGGTTGCCAGTTGAGAAATGCTGGAAACTGAATGAGCGTCACTACGGCGCGTTGCAGGGCCTGAACAAAGCCGAAACCGCTGAGAAATACGGTGACGAGCAGGTTAAACAATGGCGTCGTGGTTTTGCAATTACGCCTCCAGAGTTAACGCGTGATGACGAACGTTTCCCGGGCCACGATCCGCGTTACGCTTCTCTGAGCGACAAAGAGCTGCCACTGACTGAAAGCCTGGCGCTGACCATCGACCGTGTTGTGCCTTACTGGAACGAAACTATCCTGCCACGCGTCAAAAGCGGTGAGCGTGTGATCGTTGCGGCTCACGGTAACTCACTGCGTGCGCTGGTGAAATATCTGGACAACCTGGGCGAAGACGAAATTCTGGAACTGAATATCCCAACTGGCGTGCCATTGGTTTATGAGTTCGACGAGAACTTCAAGCCAATCAAACGTTACTACCTGGGCAACGCAGACGAAATCGCTGCAAAAGCTGCCGCAGTAGCGAATCAGGGTAAAGCGAAGTAATTTACCCCTGAATGAGAAAAACCCGGCCTGTGCCTAACACCGTTCACTTAAGATGTTTTGAGTGAACGGGATACTGGGTTTTTGAGATCCGAACGGTCCTTTCTTTGGGCCGTCTTCTCTTTTCTGGCAGGATAAATTGCTTCACATTCTCCCGCA
>NZ_JAUMIO010000032.1:0-41990 GCF_032905925.1 Pectobacterium sp. HCp5_1 | reverse complement strand
CGGGTCTGTTTGCTCACAAAACGGGCATTTTACCTCAACCGTTGCCATCAGGCTCTTCTTCTAAATATTTAGGAAAACAGATGAACATTCTACCTGACGATCACCGAGTTGAATACGTGACCGTACTCCCGACTGCTGACCCTATCCCTTTTATCGACGTCAGATATTCCATATCCCGTTTCAGCTCAGGATGGTTATCGATATGGTTATCAATCAGCGCTTGTACCACCTGCAGTTCGTTGTGCAGCACCTGAAGTATCTTTCTGACAGAGGCTTCAACCAGCAATGAACATCGCGTGGAGAGAAGTTTCTCAAGCCGGCTTTGCTCACGTCCCACATCGTGTACCAGCGCATCACGTCTGCTAATTAGGGCCTTTAATTCACGGATAGCTGGAGAAGGAGGTTGCCACACATCCGGCTGACGCATGGCACCATACCGGGCCAGAACGTCAGCATCGACGGTATCATTTTTAGTGAGAATACCCATGCCCTGAGCAAAGGCACGGACGCGAGCAGGATTGGCAATGATGACGCGTACCGCCCGCTCATAAAGGCCGTAAGCCAGATGTTCATGGTAAGTGCCCGTTGACTCCATCACCACCTGAACATCCGCGGGAGCGACTTTCTGCTTTGCCAGCCATTCCAGAACGCTGACTGCGACATCAGGTCCGTTAGTCAGTATTTTGGTTTTCTTGCGACCTTCCGGGCCATCTGGTCTGAGGCATAAGTCTATTTTGCTTTTTCCGACATCAATACCTAACTGAATCATACGTGTCTCCTTTCACATATAACCATCACGCCCATTTTCCTTGTTCATGCGGAGTCTATGCTCCTGGCTACCGTTCAAAGTTGATGCTGGCGTGAAAGGTGAAACAGGGGATCTCAGCTGTAAGACAAGGTCTGACCTTATAGGAAGTACCAGATTCACCCTGTTTCAGGTGATGGTAGCTAACCATCACCCACTACCTAGTTCAAGATACAAGGGAGGTACTTGCAGCGTCTTTACGATCTATCCATTACTACCGCTCGGTTTCGTCATAAATTTGGCGATCAGGCAACCTGAACCGGAATCGCTTTTGCCTGACGTTGCAGCTCGTTATCGCCAGAGAAATAGGCAACCTTCGGGCTGTGGCTTCTGGCCTGTTCGTCGGACATCTGCACGTAGGAGCAGATAATCAGTTTGTCGCCCACGCAGGCAAGGCGAGCGGCGGCGCCGTTTACGGAGATAATGCGTGAACCTCTTTCGCCCGCAATGGCGTAGGTAGAGAAACGCTGACCGTTATCAACGTTGTAGATATCAATCGCTTCGTATTCCAGAATGCCAGCGGCATCCATAAAATCCTGATCGATGGCGCAAGAGCCTTCATAATGCAAGTCAGCCTGAGTTACTTTGACCCGGTGCAGCTTGCCTTGCAGCATGGTACGTATCATCGCTTTGTTACCTCGGTTCATACAGTCAAATCGACCTGGTGGTTATCAATCAATCTGGCCTTGCCTAACCAGGCAGCCATCAAAATCACTGCACGCGTGCTGGCCGCGCTCAGCGGTTGCAGCGTATCTGCATCGCGGATAAACAGTTCATCAGGCGTAAAGCCCGCTTCACGCAGCTTGTCTGCCGCCTGCTCCAGCAAGGTGTCTATCTGGCGATCGCCGTTGTCCAACTGTGTCGCCATGTCCATCATCACCTGATGAACATACGGCGCCCGCTGGCGTTCTTCCGCACTGAGATAGCCATTGCGCGAACTCAATGCCAAACCGTCTTTGGCACGCACGGTAGGGACACCAATAATATCAATGTCATAGCCCATATCGCGGACAAGCTGCCGAATCAGCGCTAGCTGCTGGTAATCTTTCTCACCGAAGCAGGCGACATCTGGCTGTACCATATTGAACAACTTACTGACGATGGTCGCAACGCCCCGAAAATGGCCGGGACGGCTGGCACCTTCCAACATGGAAGACAGGCCGGGCACATCGACAAACGTTTGCGACTCCAGCCCATTGGGGTATATCACATCCGGGCTCGGTGCGAAAACCAGATCGGCACCGCGGCGATTCAATTTCTCGCAGTCTTCCTGCAACGTCCGGGGGTAGCGGGCTAAATCATCTGGCCGCTCAAACTGCATAGGATTGACAAAAACGCTGACAATAACGATATCGGCACGCGCTCTGGCTTCATCGACCAGCGTCATGTGCCCGTCATGTAAATTACCCATGGTGGGAACTAAAGCAATGCGTTTCCCTTCCTGACGCCAGCGACGAACCTCGCGGCGCAGCAGCAGAGGGGTTTCGATTATTAACACACCCGTACTCCTAAAAAATAGCCTGATTAATGGAATGCTCGTTCTTTAATGAAACGACATTTCTCAATGAAATGAATGTCTCAATGAAACGAATGTTCTTCGGCCGGGTAAATGCCCTGTTCGACTTCTTGTGCATACAAACGCACTGCCGCGCGGATATCACCACCGCTTTGCGCCAGAAAATTCTTGGCAAACTTAGGCGTCTTGTCGCCGGTAATGCCGAAAGCATCATGCATGACCAGAATCTGCCCGTCTGTCACGTTGCCAGCGCCAATACCGATTACCGGAATCGACAGGGCGTCTGTTACGCGCTTGGCCAGCGCGACAGGCACGCATTCCAGCACGAGCAGCTGTGCTCCCGCTTCTTCAAGCGCAAGCGCATCGGCCAGTAGCTGATTGGCATCGCTTTCGCTCCGGCCCTGAATTTTATAGCCGCCGAAGATATTAACGGACTGCGGCGTCAGACCCAGATGACCGCAAACTGGCACGGCACGTTCGGTCAGCATTTTTACCGTCGGTGCAAGCCAGCTTCCGCCTTCCAGCTTCACCATATTTGCACCTGCGCGCATCAGATCGGCGGCCTGGCTGAACGTTTGTTCTGGCGTGGCATAGGTCATAAAAGGCATATCGGAGAGAACCAGCGCCAGCGGTGCGCCACGGCGGACACACTGCGTGTGGTAAACGATATCGTGTGTGGTCACGGGCAATGTGGAATCGTGACCCTGCACGGTCATTCCCAGTGAGTCACCTACCAGCATCACGCGGATGCCTTGCTCGAAAAACAAGCGAGAGAAACTGGCGTCGTAAGCGGTAATCGTAGCGAATTTTCGCTGATCTTGTTTCCATTGGCGCAAGTGGGAGATAGTCGTCGGTTTCATGACGGTCTTCCTATGTCAATAGGGCGAAGAATTGAGGGGGACATTCTAATGTAAGCCGACGTGTAGCGATATACCCGTCGCGCTTCAAGTTACAGATGGGGGGATGATTAGTGGCCGAATGTTCCGGTCAGCTTCTCGTCATCACTCGGTTCAGCATCCCATTGTGTATTATCCCATAAGGTCAGACCGTTGCGATCGACATGGCTTAACCGCTGGGCGAGGGTTTCGCCGTCGGGGAATGTCAGTTCTGGGGCGATTTCTGCGAGCGGGTAGAGCATGAATTCACGATTCTTCATGTCGTAATGCGGCACGGTCAGACGTTCAGTCTGGATGACGGTATCGCCAAACAGCAGAATGTCCAGATCCAACGTACGCGGACCCCAGCGATGTTCCTTGCGTTCGCGACCTTGTTCCAGCTCGATAGCCTGTGTGTGATCCAGTAGCGATTCGGCCGCTAATGCGGTTTCCAGTTCAACGACGGCGTTGAGGTAGTCTGGTTGATCCTGAGGGCCAAGCGGACGGCTACGATAAAACGAGGAGCAGCAAACGACGCGAGTGTGTGGAATCGCGTCCAACGCAGACAATGCTGCGCGCACCTGTTGCAAAGGCTGGGCAAGATTGCTGCCCAGCGCCAGATACACACGGATCGTCATGCTTGATCTCTGCGTGCCGCAGTCGGTTTACGCGGTCGACGAGGGCGGGAACGACGGTGTGGTGTCGGGCCATCATCCAGCGATTTCAGCATGTTTTGCTGACGTGGCGGTGCGGCAACCTGGAATTCACCCCACCACTGAGCCAGGCGCAGCAGCTCCTGATGGTTTTCGATTTCGGCACGCAGGCAAAGCAGGTCATACGCGGCGCGGAATTTAGGGTGTTCCATCAGCTTATAAGCGCGTTTACCCTGACGACGAGACAGACGCGTTTGCAATTGCCAAATATCACGAACTAAAGATGTAATGCGCTTAGGAATGGCCAGAGAACGGCACTGTTCATCCAGTATATCGTTCATCGCCAGCGAGAAGGCATCGAAATAAGCCAGACCGCTTTCCTGAGCCAGCTTTTGTGCATGTTCAACCAGCGGATACCACAGCATGGCGGAAAACAAAAATGCTGGATTGACTCGCATGTCATTTTGCAGGCGCTGATCGGTATTTTTCAGCACTTGTGCAACCATGCGCTCCAATGTGGAATCGCCATTTGGTGTGAAATAGCGGCTCAGCAGCGGGAAAAGCGGCTGGAACAGCTGGTATTCACACAGCATTTTATAGGTTGGGTAGCCATAGCCTGATTGAAGCAGCTTCAGCGACTCTTCAAACATGCGCGCCGCAGGAATATCGTGCAGCAATGAGGCCAGACGAGGAATCGGCTCAGCGGTTTCCGGGCTGACCGTCATGTTCAGCTTGGCGGCGAAACGGACAGCGCGCAACATACGCACCGGGTCTTCACGGTAGCGTGTTTCGGGATCGCCAATCATACGGATGACGCCCTGACGCAGATCGTTCAGGCCATCGGTATAATCACGTACGCTGAAATCAGAAATGCTGTAGTAGAGGCTGTTGATCGAGAAATCGCGGCGCTGGGCGTCTTCTTCAACGGAACCAAAAATATTGTCGCGCAACAGCATGCCGCTTTGGGCTTGCTGAGAGGAGTTTTTGACTTCTTGCTGTTCCTGATGCTGTTCGTGGTGACCACGGAACGTGGCAACTTCAATCACCTCTGGCCCGAACATGATGTGGGCGAGACGGAAACGACGCCCGACCAAACGGCAGTTGCGGAATAATTTGCGCACCTGATCGGGGGTGGCGTTAGTGGTGATATCAAAATCTTTCGGCTTTTTGCCCAGCAGCAGGTCGCGTACGCCGCCGCCAACCAGATAAGCTTCGTAGCCCGCTTTGTTCAGGCGATAAAGTACTTTCAGCGCGTTATCGCTGATATCGCTGCGTGAAATAGTATGCTGGTCACGCGGAATCACCGTCAGACGCTGGCGCGGTTCCTCTGATTCGACCATTTCGTTCTCACGATTCAGTACCTTACGACAAAAATTAGCAACTCGGGAAAAGATAATACACCTCGATAGTGATGGATAAATCAACGGCACAGCAAAAAATTTCCGGGAAACGTTTTTGACGTCGACCCAGTGACGGCCTGCAAATGTGACGGCCAAAGAGAGTGCGTCACTAAAAATAGCGGCTAATCATAGCTCACCAATGCCCCTTTGAGAATGCCGATGTGATCGCGGACGGGTTTATTGCCGGCTGCAACGGAACAACATCAAGGGACCAGTGCGCGACAGACCAGGCCAGAAGTGCGGAAAGTGTCATCTCCTGACCGTTGTCCGGCAGCGGTTGGTTCAAGAACTGCAGTGCAGCCAGCAGCACGGGACGCGGATCACTATTCGGTAGCGCTGGTGCATGATTCTGCTTGGAAAGCTTATTTCCCTCTGTATTCAGCGCCAGCGGCAGATGAACGTAGGTAGGGATCGCGTAGCCCAATTGCTGATAGAGCGAAATTTGTCGCACTGTCGGCTCGATCAGATCGGCGCCACGCACGATCTCCGTAATACCCTGATCGTTATCGTCGATCACGACGGCCAGATTATAGGCAAACAGCCCATCGCGGCGGTGGATAATAAAATCTTCCTGCGCGAGTGCCGTGTCGGCATACAGCTCACCACGCAATTTATCATGAAAGTGAAATACCGGCGTTGTCTGGTGCAGGCGTAGTGCGGCGTTATCGGAGGGCAGGTTACGCGTCCGGCAATAACCGTCATAGTGTCCACCTAGCTGCTGAATACGGCTACGCGTACAAGTACAGTAGTAGCTCGCTCCCTGCTGTCGAAGCTGCTGAAGGATCTCGCGGTAACGCGCATGCCGCTGTGATTGGTACATCACCTCGCCGTCCCAATACAGGCCGTAATGTTCTAATTGTGCAAGGATACGAGAGGCTGCGCCGGGAATTTCCCGTGGCGGGTCGATGTCTTCAATGCGTACCAGCCAGCGCCCTTGTTGGGAACGCGCTTGCAGATAGCTACCGAGTGCGGCGATCAGTGAGCCAAAATGCAGGTCACCAGAAGGAGAGGGGGCAAAACGCCCGACGTAACGATGCGTTTCGGTGAAACCAGTTGTTCCAGACATAAGAGGTTGATGCTATCTCGTCAGCGCTTTATCCAGACAGAAGATAGAGTGATGAACATCATTCATCAGCGGTCGTGTTCCTGGAGTCGGCCCCCGCGCCGGGCAGGAGCCGATTCTGGACAGGAAAATTAGCCTGCCATTTGCTTTTCGCGTATCTCTGCCAGCGTTTTGCAGTCGATACACAGATCGGCGGTCGGACGTGCTTCCAGACGGCGGATGCCAATCTCGACGCCACAGGATTCACAGAATCCGAAATCCTCATCTTCGATTTTCACCAGCGTTTTGGCGATTTTCTTGATCAGCTTGCGCTCACGGTCACGGTTACGCAGTTCGAGACTGAACTCTTCTTCCTGCGCTGCGCGATCCACGGGATCCGGGAAATTAGCGGCTTCATCGCGCATGTGCGATACCGTACGATCCACTTCATCCATGAGTTGGTTGCGCCATGCTTCAAGAATACGCTTGAAATGAGCCAGCTGAGCGTCGTTCATATACTCTTCGCCCGGCTTCTCCTGATACGGCTCTACTCCGGCAATTGCGAGAATGCTCAGAGAAGATGTCTTACGGTTTTGCCCTTCTTGCATGTTGCTTCTCCTACATAACACGACACGCATAATACCCTTTTATGCAGTGAAATTGCGGCGTTGTTGGCCATAACTTCAGCTATCTGGGTATATCGGCCCCCAAAGGGGGAAAAAACAGGCCGCTATAAATAGCAGATGAAGATGGGGTTGGCAATGCTTCCTGACACCGGCCTGATAAAGTGTGAGGAACAACCTGCTTATACCCGTCATACTTCAAGTTGCATGTGTGTTGGCTTCGTTCAGTCACCCGAATCACTTACCCATGTAAGCTCATCGGGACTCCTTCTCTTGCCGCCTTCCTGAAACTCGAATTATTTAGGGTATACATTAAATAATAAACAATGTGTTACGCCTTTAGTGGTACGTTCGGCGTGTTATGCAATGCTTGTACGTCATCCCAACAACGGTAGCTTATGCGTCAATGTAATACCGTCAGGGCATAATGTGGAGCCGTAACATAAAATTTCAACCCCTGCCCGTTGTGCTTCTGTAAATAATTCCGCATAGCGTGGATCAATATGCCGGGCGGGAGAAACCTGCTGAATACCTGAATGGAGCACGGCGAAAAAAAGGACTGCGCGTTTTCCATTGGCAACCATTTGTTGCAGTTCACGCAGATGCTTTTGCCCTCTGAGTGTCACCGCATCGGGAAAGTAACCACATTCATGTTGCAATAATGTGACAGATTTCACCTCAATATAGCAGTCAATCCTGTCTGGCGCCTGTAAAAGCAGGTCGACTCGGCTATTTTCCGTACCGTATTTTACTTCCGTTTTTACGTCCGGGTAGCCTGCCAGCTCTTCTATGCGATTCTCCAATAAGGCTTCGTACAATAATGTGTTGGCACGCAGAGTATTGACACAAATCCAGTGATTTTGTTGCGTTTCAGTCAGTTCCCAGCTCTGGGCATACTTGCGCTTAGGGTTATCCGATGTGGAGTACCAGACAGTATCGCCGGGCGTTGCACAGCCCGTCATCGCACCAGTATTGGCACAGTGCAGCGTAAGCGTCTCGCCTTCCGGGGTCACGACATCTGCCAAAAAGCGTTTGTAACGTTTAATCAACCGGGCAGGTTGTAAACGTGGGGTATAGTTCATGCGTATCCTGTTTTGTTCGTTCTCTTATTTAATAAATGGCCAGCTTTCCAGCTGTTGATAGCGGGTTTTGCCGTTGTCGAAAAGTGACTCATAAAGCGAAAAGTGCGTCATGTCGACCTGCCAGCTAAAGGTGGCGGGGGGAATCGCAACCGGGCGAGTCGCGCCGCGCAATAGCGTAATGTGTGGGTGAAACGGCAATGCCGTTTGATAGCAGCCGTTGCGCGCCGCTTGAGAACGCAGCAGTTCCGCCAACTGCAACAGCCCGCGCGGTGCACGGCGGCAGCCCAGCCAGACCACGCCAGGGCGCGGCCAGTGTCCGGCGTCATTCAGCGTAAGGGAAAAGGCGGGCTGACGGATGCGGCTCGCCAGCGTTTGCAAAACCTGCGCTTTTTGCTCGCTGACATCGCCTAAAAACGCCAGCGTCAGATGAAGATTGGCCGCCGCGACCGGACGACCGGCTTCCAGAGGGAAGTGCTCGGCACGCCAGCGGAGAATCTCTTGCTGTGTGGTTTCCGGCAGTGATAAGGCAAAAAACAGGCGGCGTGTGGCTGGCATGGCGATCTCTCTGTTCTGATTCCATCAGATGCTGCATTCATCCAGATGCTACAATGCTCGCCGCTGAAAGTTAACTTTATACGGAGATGTCTGTGATTTTACCGCCCGTCAGCGCTGTGCTGGATGATGTCATAACGGCGCTACATACCGCGCCTCAGGTGCTGCTTAATGCGCCAACAGGGGCGGGGAAATCGACCTGGCTGCCGTTGCAATTGCTGCAACAGGGCAATGTGAACGGGCGCATCATCATGCTGGAACCGCGTCGTCTGGCGGCGAAGAGCGTGGCCTGGCGGCTGGCGCAGCAGCTCGGTGAAGAACCGGGGCAAACAATAGGTTATCGCATGCGGTCGGAAAGCCGCGTGAGTGACGCAACGAAGCTGGAAGTTGTCACCGAAGGGATGCTGACTCGCCTGCTGCAACAGGATGCGGAACTGCAAGGTGTGGCGCTAATCATCCTTGATGAATTTCACGAGCGCAGCGTGCAGGCTGATTTGGCATTGGCGCTGCTGCTTGATGTGCAGCAGGGGCTGCGTGAAGACTTAAAACTGCTGATTATGTCCGCGACGCTCGACAATGCGCGGCTGGCGGCGCTGCTGCCGGAAGCCGTCTGCGTGGTTTCCGAAGGTCGTAGCTATCCGGTTGAACGGTGTTATGCGCCGCTGAATAATCAGGAGCGTTTGGAAGAGGGCGTTGCGCGGCAGGTGCGGCGTTTGCTCAGTGAAGAAGACGGTTCGCTGCTGCTGTTTTTGCCCGGTGTCGCGGAGATTCGCCGCGTGCAGGCGCTGCTGGAAAATAGCGTATCGAGCGAGACGGATCTCTGCCCTTTATATGGTGCGTTGACGCTGGCGGAGCAGCAAAAGGCGATTCTGCCCGCGGAGCCGGGTCGTCGTAAGGTGGTGTTAGCCACCAATATTGCTGAAACCAGCCTGACGATTGAAGGGATCCGGCTGGTGATGGATAGTGGCCTTGAGCGTGTCGCCAGCTTTGATGTGAAAAGCGGCGTCACGCGACTGGTGACGCAGCGAATCAGTCAGGCGTCGATGGTGCAGCGAGCCGGGCGTGCCGGACGTTTAAGCCCCGGTATGTGCTGGCATCTGTGCTCACGTGAACAGGCAGAACGCGCGGCGGCGCAAAGCGAAGCCGAAATACTGAACAGTGATTTAAGCAGCGTCTGGCTGGATTTATTACAGTGGGGCTGTACCGATGTGGCGCAATTAACCTGGCTAGATACGCCACCCGCTCCTGCGCTTTATGCCGCACGCCAGCTGCTACGCCAGCTTGGTATTACCGATGAACAGGATCGGCTGACCGCCGAGGGGCGGAAGATCGCCGCGTTAGGCTGCGATGCCCGACTAGCGACGATGCTGTATGCCGCGTCACAGCAAGGTTCAGATGCATTGGCAACTGCCGGATGTCTGGCGGCGATCCTCGAAGAACCGCCGCGTAGCGGGTCGATCAATCTGGCTGACTGGCTGCATCGTCCATTGCCACACTGGCTGCGGCGGGCAAAGCAGCTGACACGCCGTTTATCGACGGCTTCGGGACGCATTGACGGCGGGGAAGCCGACTGGCTGCTGGCACAGGCTTTCCCCGACCGCATCGCCCGGCGGCGCAGTCAGGATGGACGCTACCAACTTGCTAACGGCAGCGGCGCGATGATGTCGGCTGATGAGGCGCTGTCGGGTACGGAGTGGTTGCTGGCTCCGGCGCTCTTACAGAACGATCGATTAGCACAAAACAATCAGAACGCAGAGGCACGGATCCTGCTGGCGTTGCCGCTGGATATTGAGCGGCTGGAACGGCGGCTACCCGGACTAATAAATGAACATAACGTGGTGCACTGGGACGAAGAAAAGGGTACTCTGCGCGCCAGCCAGCGTGACCAGATAGGTTGCCTGACCCTGAGAACACGCCCGCTGAACAAGCCTTCCGATGAAGCACTGCAGCAGGCGCTGTTATCCTGGATTCGGGAGCAGGGGATTGATGCATTAAACTGGGACGCCACGGCGTTGCAGCTACGCGCCCGGCTACAGTGTGCTCACCAGTGGTTGCCGGAGCTTGACTGGCCGCGAGTGGATGATGAAACGCTGCTGGCAACGCTGGACATCTGGCTACAGCCGTCACTTGTCGGCGTGCGTGATTTACGGGCGCTGCACCAGATCAATTTGAGCGAGGCGCTGCTGCGGCTGTTGGACTGGTCGCTGCGCCAGCGGCTGGATAGCGCGCTGCCCACGCACTACACGGCACCCGGCGGCAGTCGCTTGCCTATCGCCTATTATGACGATAAGCCTCCGGTACTGTCGGTGCGGATGCAGGAAATGTTCGGTGAGCAGCAGAGCCCGCTGCTGGCGGAAGGGCGTGTGGCGCTGGTATTGGAACTTTTATCACCCGCACAGCGACCACTACAAATTACGCGGGATTTAGCGGCATTCTGGCAAGGTACGTACCGCGAGGTGCAAAAAGAGATGAAGGGGCGTTACCCCAAGCATGTCTGGCCGGACGATCCGGCGAATACGGCTCCGACGAGACGTACCAAGAAATATCAGAACCACTAATTTCAGACGTTTCCGCTTTCCCAAACAAGGGGCTGGAAACAGAGTAGGCGGCTTGAGCGCAGAGCGGATAGCCGTGAACAACCTGACGGAGAAGTGATTGTAATGTCTCGGGATGACCGCGAACCTATCGGACGCAAAGGGAGAGCGCCAAAACGTAAGCCTGAACGCAAGCAGGCCATACGACGTCGCAGGGATGACGACTATGATGATGAAGATTATGACGATTATCAGGACGACTATGACGACGATGATGATTACGATGGCGATGACACCATGACGCGTAAACCGCAGAGAAAACGGCGCTGGCTGGGCCTGGCGATCAAGCTGTTCCTGATCTTTGCCGTGGCGATGGCGATCTATGGTGTGTACCTTGACAGCCAGATCCGTAGCCGTATTGAAGGCAAAGTCTGGCAGTTGCCGGCCGCCGTCTATGGCCGCATGGTCAACCTTGAGCCGGGCATGGCCTATAGCCAGAAAGAGATGATCAGTCTGCTGGAAGGCATGCAATACCGTCAGGTGAGCCGCATTACCCGTCCGGGTGAGTTCAGCGTGCGTGGCAACAGCATCGATATGCTGCGTCGTCCGTTTGATTTTCCCGATGGGAAAGAAGGGCAGATTCAGGCGCGGCTGACGTTTGCCAACGATCGCCTGTCGCAGATCCAGAATCTGGATAACCAGCGCAACTTCGGCTTTTTCCGTCTCGATCCGAAGCTGATCACCATGATGCAATCGCCGAATGGCGAACAGCGTTTGTTTGTGCCGCGTGCTGGTTTCCCCGATCTGCTGGTTGATACGCTGGTCGCGACCGAAGACCGCCACTTTTATGAACACGATGGCATCAGCCTGTACTCCATTGGTCGTGCGTTCTTAGCGAACATCACGGCGGGGCGCGCGGTACAGGGCGGCAGTACGCTGACGCAGCAGCTGGTTAAGAACCTGTTCCTGACTAACGAACGTTCGCTGTGGCGTAAAGCTAACGAAGCCTATATGGCGCTGATCATGGATTATCGCTACAGCAAGGATCGTATCCTTGAGCTGTATCTGAACGAAGTGTATCTCGGTCAGAGCGGTAACGATCAGATCCGCGGCTTCCCGCTTGCCAGCCTGTATTACTTTGGCCGTCCGGTGAATGAACTGAGCCTCGATCAGCAGGCGTTGCTGGTGGGGATGGTGAAAGGGGCGTCGCTGTATAACCCATGGCGTAACCCGCAGATTACGTTAGAACGACGTAATCTGGTGCTGCGTCTGTTGCAGAATCAGCAGGTGATTGATGCCGATCTGTACAACATGCTGAGTGCGCGTCCGCTGGGCGTACAGCCGAAAGGTGGCGTCATCAGCCCGCAGCCGGCGTTTATGCAACTGGTACGTCAGGAACTGCAACAGCGGCTTGGCGACAAGGTTAACGATCTCTCTGGCGTGAAGATCTTTACCACGCTCGATCCGGTCTCGCAGGATGCGGCGGAAAAGGCGGTGGAAGTCGGCGTTCCGGCACTGCGTGCAGGGCGTAACGTCAGCGATCTGGAAGCGGCGATGGTGATTGTCGATCGCTTCAGCGGCGAAGTTCGCGCGATGGTTGGCGGTTCTCAAACGCAGTACGCCGGGTTTAACCGTGCGCTACAGGCGCGTCGTCCCGTCGGGTCGCTGGCGAAGCCGCCAACCTACCTGACCGCGCTGAGCCAGCCGGACACCTACCGTCTGAATACCTGGCTGGCGGATGAACCGCTGTCGATCAAACAGCCGAACGGGCAGGTGTGGCAGCCGAAGAACTACGATCGTGAGTTCCGTGGCCGCGTCATGCTGGTCGATGCGCTGGCGAACTCGCTGAACGTCCCGACCGTCAATCTGGGTATGGCCGTGGGGCTGAATCAGATTACGGAAACGTTGAAGCGTTTAGGGATCCCGGAAAACGTGATTCAGCCTGTACCGGCGATGCTGCTGGGTGCGATCAGCCTGACACCGATGGAAGTGGCGCAGGAATACCAGACGATCGCCAGCGGCGGCAACCGCGCTCCGCTTTCCTCGCTGCGTTCGGTGATTGCTGAAGACGGTACGGTGTTGTACCAGAGCTTCCCGCAGGCGGAACGCGCGGTTCCGGCGCAGGCGGCTTATCTGACGCTGTATGGCATGCAACAGGTTGTCGAACGTGGTACGTCGCGTTCGCTGGCGGTGAAATTCCCGAATTATCATCTGGCAGCGAAAACCGGTACCACCAATGATTTGCGTGACAGCTGGTTTGCGGGGATCGACGGTAAAGAAGTGGCGATTAGCTGGGTAGGGCGCGATAACAACGGTCCGGCCAAGTTGACTGGGGCGAACGGTGCGCTGACGATTTATCGTCGCTATCTGGAAAACCAAACGCCGCTGCCGTTAATGCTGACGCCGCCGGAAGGCATTACGACCATGACGGTGGATGCCAGCGGTAACTTTATCTGCAACGGCAGCAGCGCCGGACGCGTACTGCCGGTCTGGACGGATAATCCGCAGGCACTGTGTCAGGCGAGCCAGCCACAGCCTTCAGCGCAGCAGGACCAGCAAAACGGAGAAGGTGTCGCTGATTGGATCAAACAAATGTTTGGTCAATAAATTCTTCTCACTGCCCCTGGTTAATCTATTGTCTTTTATAGACAAAGAAAGGGGTATCACGTGTTTTGTCGTTATCCGGCGTAAAAAATTATGCTGAGGAGATAGCAGGCTTAGGATGAGCCGCATGGACGCGGCGAAAGCTTGCGCCACGTATGGAACGTGTCGCAAGCGGTCCTCTAAGCCTGATACCGACGAAGGCACCGCTTTAGCGGCATAATTTCCGCCAAAAGCCGGGGTTCATAGGGGGCTGGCGTAGCCCCCTATGTCGGGCGCGTGCTACAAGGTAGCATGAGAATAACGGTATTATCGCGCACGAAACCGCTTTAATAGTGGCATAAAATGTACCTAATAGGCTGAATCTTTGGGCATTTTTTTTCTCTACTATTTTTGGCCGAGCCCCACGTCCTGCCTGATACTGCTTTTCTCTCCACGCCATTCTGGCGCTGCCCGGTAAAAGTCTTGCGATTGGCATTCCGTTGCGCCTATCATGCTGCCTTTATCGTAATCATTATCGTTCTCTTTTAGACTGACGATTACGGGAATAGTGAACTCTGCTCACCCCTTTCCTTCAGTGACATGACAAACCAAAAGCGCTATGCAAAATCAAACTGTACTGCTTGATACCACTTTCAGACTGGATGACGTCAGCTTTTCCGTCGCCGGACGCACGCTGCTACACCCGCTCTCTATCACGTTCCCCGTCGGGAAAGTCTGTGGTCTGATTGGACACAACGGCTCGGGCAAATCGACCTTGCTGAAAATTTTGGGCCGTCACCAGCCCGCCAGCAGCGGAACCGCATTACTGGGGGAACAGGCTACCGGAAGCTGGGACGGCAAATTGTTCGCCCGTCAGGTGGCTTATTTACCGCAGCAGCTTCCCGCTGCCGAAGGGATGACCGTGCGTGAGCTGGTTGCCGTAGGACGTTACCCGTGGCACGGCGCATTAGGCCGTTTCGGCAGCGCCGATCGGGAAAAGGTCGAAGAAGCCATCACGCTGGTGGGGTTGAAACCGTTCGCTAATCGTCTGGTGGATAGCCTGTCCGGCGGTGAACGGCAGCGAGCCTGGCTGGCGATGACGGTGGCGCAGGATAGCCGCTGCCTGCTGTTGGATGAACCGACCTCCGCGCTGGACATTGCGCATCAGGTTGAGGTTCTGGCGCTGATTCAGCGTATGAGCCGCGAGCGCGGCATCACCGTCATTGCGGTGTTGCATGACATCAACATGGCTGCGCGCTACTGCGATCATCTGGTGGCGTTGCGCGGCGGCAAAATGATTGCGCAGGGTGAGCCTGTCGCGCTGATGCAAGGGGACGTGCTGGAAAATATCTACGGCATTCCCATGGGCACTTTGCCTCATCCGGCGGGTGGCGCGCCGGTCAGCTTCGTTTGTTAACTCGGTTTTTCTGCTCATGATGCCTGAATTTTTTTCTTCTCCATCCTCTCCCGATCCGCTACGCCGTCGTTTGCTGACGGCCCTGCTGCTGTCACCGCTGGTTTATTCGGCGGCGAGCAGGGGAGCGGCTGCCACATTCCCCGATGTAAACCGCATTGTGGCGCTGGAGTGGTTGCCTGTTGAACTGCTTCTGGCGTTGGGCATCACGCCCTTCGCGATTGCAGATAAGCATAATTACAACCTGTGGGTGAAAGAGCCCGCGTTGCCTGAATCGGTAATTGATGTGGGGCTGCGTACCGAGCCTAATTTGGAATTGCTGACGCAGATTCGCCCATCGCTGATTCTTTACTCTGAAGGTTACGGCCCTTCGGTCGCAAAAATGTCCCGTATTTCTCCTCTGCTGGGCTTTGGCTTCAGCAACGAACAGGGAAAACCGCTGACGTCGGCACAGGCCTCTGTCATGAAACTGGCCAATGCGCTCAATATGAAAGCGGCTGGCGAGCAGCATCTGACAGAGCTTGCGCAGTTTCTCCAGCAGGAAAAAATCACACTCCAGCCGTACACCCAGCGGCCGCTGTTGCTCATCACGCTGGTCGACAGCCGCCATGTGCTGGTGATTGGCAAGAACAGTCTTTTTCAGGAAGTCATGGATCATGTCGGGATTGAAAATGCCTGGCGTGGTGAAACCAGCTTCTGGGGCAGTACGATTGTGGGCATTGAGAGTCTGGCAGACGTCGGCGATGCCAACGTGCTTTGCTTCGAGCATGGCGATAGTGCCATCAGCGCGCAGCTTGATAAGAACCCGCTCTGGCAGGCCATGCCGTTTGTGCGTAATCAGCGTTTGCAACGTGTGCCTGCCGTCTGGCTGTATGGTGGAACGCTCTCGGCGATGCGCTTCTGCCGCGTATTGAATCAGGCGCTGGAGGCGAGAAAACATGCCTAATCCTCTGTCTGCCAGTGCCTCGCACGCGCACAAGCACGTTGCTCATCCGCGGGTGCTGCCAGTGGTACTGATTGGTTTTCTGCTGATCGTGATTCTGGGGATGGGCAGCTACAATTTGCAGCAGCAATTACCGGTGTCACAGTGGCTTGACGGGCTGACTCAGCCTGCCTTGAATAATATGCCGCAGTTGCTGTTTCACTACAGCCTATTGCCGCGCATGGTGCTGGCGCTGCTGATTGGCGCGGGGCTGGGGCTGTGCGGCGTACTATTCCAGCAGGTCTTGCGTAATCCGCTGGCTGAGCCGTCAACACTGGGGATCGCCACGGGCGCACAGCTCGGGATCACCGTGGTCACGCTGTGGGCGCTGCCCGGTGGCGCATGGCTCCAGCAGGTCGCGGCCATGGCTGGGGCGCTGGTGGTTGGCGCGTTGGTCTTTGGCGTCGCCTGGGGCAAACGTTTATCGCCTGTGACGCTGATACTGGCGGGGCTGGTGCTGAGTTTCTACTGTAGCGCAGTCAATCAACTGCTGGTGCTCTTTCATCATGAGCAGTTGCAGGGTCTGTTCCTGTGGAGCAGCGGCGTGCTGAACCAGCAGGACTGGAGCAATGTGCAGTTTGTTCTCCCGCGTCTCGCGGCGTGTTTCTGTCTGGCGCTGTTGTTAATTCGTCCGCTAACGCTACTGGGACTGGATGACGGCGTCGCGCGTAACTTGGGGCTTGGGCTGTCGCTGGCACGTCTGAGCGCGCTTGGGCTGGGGATTTTCCTGTGTGCGCAATTAGTGAGTGCGGCAGGCATTATCGGTTTTATCGGTCTGTTTGCGCCGCTGCTGGCGAAAATGCTAGGCGCGCGGCGGTTACTTCACCGTCTCTTATTAGCGCCGCTGCTGGGTGCGCTGCTGCTTGGCGTTACCGATCAGGGCGTTATCTGGCTGAGCCGCGTGTGGCTTGACGTTCCAACGGGTGCTGCGACGGCGCTGATTGGTGCGCCGCTGCTACTGTGGCTGTTGCCGCGCCTGCGTAATAGCGGTCAACCTGCGATGGTCGACAGCAGCAGTACGCCGACGGCTGAACGTCGCCTGTGGGGAACGTGGCTGGTACTTGGCGTCACGCTGCTGGGAATGGTGGTGATTACGGCGCTGATGTTAGGGAAAGATGCCGACGGCTGGCAGTGGGGCGGCGGTGATGTGTTAACGCAGTTGCTCTCATGGCGCTGGCCTCGGGTGCTGGCGGCGTTAACTGCTGGAGTGATGCTGGCGGTCGCGGGAACGTTAATACAGAAGCTGACGGGTAACCCGATGGGAAGCCCGGAAGTGCTGGGAATTAGCTCCGGCGCGTCGTTTGGCGTCATTATTTTGCTGTTCTTCATTCCCGGCAATGCGTTCGTGTGGCTACTTCCTGCCGGTAGTGCGGGCGCGGCGCTGACGCTGTTGGTCATGGTGATGATCGCCGGGCGCGGTGGTTTCTCCACGCAGCGTATGCTGCTGGCGGGGATTGCACTGAGCATGGCGTTCACCACCGTCATTGCGCTGCTGCTGGCCAGTGGCGATCCGCGTATGGGAACCGTGTTGACCTGGCTGTCGGGATCAACCTATGCGGTTGAACCGACGGACGCGATACGCACGGCGGTGATTGCCGTTCTGCTGCTGTTGATTGTCCCGCTGTGTCAGCGCTGGCTGCGTATTCTGCCGCTGGGAACCACCACGGCCAGAGCGCTTGGCGTGGCCGTTACGCCGGTGCGTCTGCTGGTTTTGCTGCTGGCATCGGTACTGACCGCGATGGCAACCCTGATGGTTGGGCCGATGAGCTTTGTGGGCTTAATGGCACCGCATATGGCGCGGATGTTGGGCTTTAGCCGCGTGTTACCGCAAATTGCTTGCTCTGCATTGATTGGCGGCGCGCTGATGGTGATTGCAGACTGGTTTGGCCGGATGATTCTCTTTCCAGCGCAGATTCCGGCGGGGCTGCTCGCGACGTTTATCGGTGCGCCTTACTTTGTTTATCTATTGCGTAAACAGGTGAAATAATGCGAGCCTCGGCGGGGAGGGAAGCCCGCCGACGCTGTGTGATTAGCCGGAGAGGTTAATGGCTTCGACCAGCATCCAGAAGGTGGTGAGCACCAGAGAAAGCGCCATGATGCTGTTGAAGGCTTTCAGTTTCCACGGTTCCTGAAGATGTTTACCGATGCGATCGCCGAGTAGTGCCCAGACTAAAATACAGGGCAGATTGAGCGCCATAAAGGCGACTACTGTGGTGAAAAGGCCGCCGCTGGCGGCATAAAGCAGCGCGATGTTACTGGACATCAGCCAGGCTTTCGGATTCACCGCCTGAAATAGCGTCCCTTGCAGTACGGTCATCGGCTGTACTCGCCCCTGTAATTCCGGTGCCGATGAGCGCACGATTTTCCACGATAGCCACAGCAGATAGACGCACCCCAGCACGGTAAGGGGGAGGCGAATCATGCTCATCCAGTTCAGCAGAAGTTCCAAGGCCACGCCCATCAGCGCCGTTTGTATCCCGCAGCCAACGGAAATGCCCATCATCATCGGTAACGTACGACGCAGGCCAAAATTGACGCCAGAAGTTGCCAGCAGCAGATTATTGGGTCCCGGCGTGATAGACATGACGGTGACGTAGCTGAAAAAAGAAGGGTCGAGCATGGTGTTATCCTGATGATGGGGGAGAACACTATGGTAGGCAGAAAAAATAAATGGTTACAGATACACAAAACGATTATTGTTATGGGTACAAAATGCATTAATCGTTAACTGTACTCATCGGCTGGCGGGGGAACTGTGTCCATTATCGACTCACAAGAAAGTACGCTCTATCAACAGCTCGCGGAAACCTTCGCTACGGCGATTCATCAAGGGACGTTAGCGCCGGGAAGCCGCCTGCCTTCTATTCGCCGCGTTGCCGGATCGCATCAGGTGAGTGTGAATACGGTGTTGAACGCCTGGCGTATTCTCGAAGATCGCGGGTTGATCGAAGCACGACCGCAGTCCGGCTACTTTGTGCGAGGACGTCTGCCGTCGCTGACGGAGAGCAAGCCCCACCGTGCGCAGGTGATTGTGCCGGGCAGTGAGCAACTGGATCTGATTGATACCGTTTTTGCTGCTCAGACGCACCCGGATTACATCAACATTTCTCTGGCGTGCCCGCAGCATGCCGATTTCTATCCGACCGAAAAGATCAGCCGTATTGCCGCTTCCTTGCTACGACGACAGCCCGACCTGATTGGTCGCTATGCGCTGCCGCCGGGCAGTGAACGGCTGCGGCGCGAAGTGGCGCGGCGGGCGATGGATTTGGGTATGACATTGACCCGCGAGGACATCACGATCACCCACGGCTGTATGGAAGCGCTACAGCTGGCGCTACGCACGGTCACGCAGCCGGGCGACTGTGTGGGGCTGGAAACGCCAACCTATTTTTATCTCTTTCCTCTGCTTGCCAGTCTGGGATTGAAAACGGTGGAAATTCCCACCGATCCGCAACGTGGTCTTGCGCTGGATGCGTTGGAACTGCTGCTGTCAGAACAGCGATTACAGGCGATTATTGCCATGCCGAACGCGCAGAATCCGCTCGGATGCAGTATGACGCTGGCGGATAAAAAGCGGCTGGCAAAGCTGGTGAACGATTATCAGGTTCCGCTGATTGAGGATGGGTTATACAGCGAACTTCAGTTTACCTGGCCGCTGTCGCCGACGGTGAAAGCCTTCGACCGCGACGGCTGGGTGATTTACTGCTCCAGCTTCACGAAAACGCTGGCGCCTGATTTCCGCATCGGCTGGATGGCATCGGGTCGTTTCCGTGCCAAAGTGGCGCGGCTGAAAGCGGTCTCGTCAATGGCGGAATCGGCGCTGCTATCGGAAACGCTGGCGCAGTTTCTGGAGTCCGGCGGTTACGATCACCATCTGCGTACGTTGCGCCGCCGCTATGCCGCGCAGATGGATGAAGCGCGTGGATTGATTGCCCGACATTTTCCGCAGGGAACACGCGCGACGCAGCCGCAGGGCGGTTTTGTCTTCTGGCTGGAGTTACCGGGCGGTGTGGATGGCGTTGAGTTATTCCATCGCCTGCTGCAAGAGCGGATTTGCGTCACGCCCGGCGAACTTTACACGCTGAGCGGTCGCTGTAAGCACGCGCTTCGGCTATCGTGCTGCTACCCGTTTGATGAACGCTACACCTATGCGCTTAAGCGCGCGGGGGCGCTGGCCTGTGAGATGAGCGGTATCGAGCCGGGTAGCGTAGCGTTATGAGTAGCCTTATGGCGTGCCGTTGCGTCCCCAGGTCAGGTAGCCCGCGCGTTCGCTTAAACGCTCATAGTAGGCGCGGACGGCGGGATAGTCTGTGTGTTCCAGCGGCGTTTCATACCAGCGGTTTACCGATAGCCCGATGGGAATATCGGCCAGCGTGAACGTTTTTCCTGCGACGTAGTGGCCGGTTCGCTCTAATTGCTGATTCAAAATACCCATAGTGCGGGACCAAAGATTGCAGGATGCGGCTAAGAGTTGGGGATCCTGATGTGCGGGGGATTGGCGCACCAGCGACATAAAGGCGTAACGCCATGAGGGATTGAGCTCGTTGGCCTGCCAGTCGATCCATTGATCGACCGAAGCACGACTACGCGGATCCTGTGGGTAGAGCCAGGCACCGTCCTTCGCGTTGGCTAGGTAACGTATAATCGCGTTCGATTCCCACATGACGAAATCGTCGTCCTGAATCACCGGTATCATAGCATTAGGGTTGAGCGCCAAAAATTCCGGTGACTGCGGTGACTGATAGCCTTCACCCCAGTCTTCCCGGTCAAAGGGAATCGCCAACTCATCACACAGCCACAGCACTTTCCGAACGTTGATTGACGACGTGCGTCCTAGAACCTTTAACATGATCTCTCCGCTATTTTCAGGAACATAGACTTACTCATAACCAATTTGAGAGGGCTTGTCATTCTCAAACGAGAATCCTGACGAAAAAAGTGGGGGCGGAGCAGAGGCGGGTGTTGAGCAGCAATGGCGTCAGTGAGTGACGCCATTGTGTACGAGTCCGTTTTACAGGCGTGAGAAGCAGAGCTGCGCAGCTTCGATGGTGCGATCGATGTCCTGTGGCGTATGTGCCAGCGACATAAAGCCCGCTTCAAACGCGGACGGCGCGAGGTAAATTCCTTCTTCCAGCATCATGTGGAAGAACAGCTTAAAGCGCTCGACGTCGCACTTCATCACATCCTGATAGCAGGTGACGCTCTCGGCATCCGTGAAGAACAGGCCGAACATGCCGCCTGCCTGATTCACCACCAGCGGAATGTTTTCGGCTTTCGCGGCAGCCAGCAGGCCGTCAGCCAGCTGATTGGTCAACGCGGTGAGTTTTTCATGTACGCCGGGTTTCGCGACTTCAGTCAAACAGGCAAAGCCTGCGGCCATGGCAATCGGGTTACCGGACAACGTTCCCGCCTGATAAACTGGGCCGGTCGGTGCCAGCGCCTGCATGACTTCACGCTTACCGCCGAATGCGCCAACTGGCATGCCGCCGCCGATGATTTTCCCCAGACAGGTCAGATCCGGCACTACGCCGTAGTGCGACTGTGCTCCTGCCAACGCCACACGGAAGCCAGTCATCACTTCATCAATGATGAACAGGGCACCAAACTCGTCGCACAGAGCACGCAGGCCGGGAAGGAAATCTGGCAGCGGTGGGATGCAGTTCATATTGCCCGCAACAGGTTCGACAATGATCGCGGCGATCTCGTCAGGATATTGTTCAAATGCGGCGCGAACGGATGACAAATCGTTATAGACGCAGGTCAGCGTGTGGCGGGCGAAATCAGCTGGAACGCCGGGGGAGTTAGGTTGGCCCAGCGTCAGCGCGCCAGAGCCGGCTTTCACCAGCAGGCAGTCGGCGTGGCCGTGGTAGCAGCCTTCAAATTTGATGATCTTGTCGCGGCCGGTGTAACCACGCGCCAGACGGATCGCACTCATGGTGGCCTCCGTACCGGAGTTGACCATCCGCACCATATCCATGCTCGGCACCAGCGAGGTAACCAGACGCGCCATCTGCACTTCCATTTCTGTCGGCGCGCCAAAGCTCAGGCCGCGTTCTGCTGCCGCGATCACCGCATCACGGATTGCCGGGTGATTGTGCCCCAGCACCATCGGGCCCCACGATCCCACGTAATCAATGTACGCTTGCTCGTCAGCGTCATAGAGATAAGCGCCGTCAGCCCGTTCGATGAACAGCGGAGTACCGCCAACGCCGTTAAAAGCACGAACGGGTGAATTCACACCGCCGGGAATAAGTTGCTGTGCCGCAGCATACAGGCTTTCAGATTTGTTCATTACGCGGTCCTGACTGGTCTTGATCGTAAAATGTAGGGGTATTCTAATGAACTGACCGCCGTTATGAAATCGCTGTTCAGCAGATACTGGTCTCTTTGTATTCTGCTCTGGTCAAATAGGCAGTTTTATCCTTAAGGGGTAACATAGTGACTCTTATTTCTCTTTTTTGGTTATGACCGTTGTGATCAAACTTTCCGTACCCGTTTCTTCTGCGGCGGAGCGTCGCGCTGCCATCGCACAATTTATGCGGCGCGATAAAACCCCTGCGTTGATTCTTCTGCTGGCGGCGATAGTAGGAACGTTAACCGGGTTAGTCGGCGTGGCATTTGAACGTACGGTGAACTGGGTTATACAACAGCGAATGGCACTCTTGGCGCATTTTCCTGAAAGCGGGGTGAGCTGGCTTGTTGCTGCGGCGGTGTCGGCTGTACTCGCGATGTGGGGATATTTTCTTGTTCGCCGATTCGCTCCAGAAGCGGGTGGATCGGGGATTCCCGAGATTGAGGGCGCGTTAGAAGAACTCAGACCGGTACGCTGGTGGCGCGTATTGCCTGTTAAGTTTTTTGGCGGTATTGGCACGCTCGGGTCAGGAATGGTGCTGGGGCGGGAAGGACCGACGGTACAGTTGGGGGGAAATATCGGCGGTATGGTTGCGGACATGTTGCCCAAAAGGCAGCAGGACGGACGCCATTCATTATTAGCGACTGGCGCGGCAGCCGGGTTATCCGCTGCCTTTAATGCGCCGCTGGCCGGAATACTTTTTATCATTGAGGAAATGCGGCCTCAGTTCCGCTATAGCCTCATCTCAATTAAAGCGGTATTCATCGGCGTCATTATGTCGAGCATCGTATTTCGGCTCTTCAACGGCGAGCAGGCCGTGATCGATGTAGGGCAACTGCCTTCCGCACCGCTCAAGACGCTGTGGTTATATTTGGTGCTTGGGATTATTTTTGGCGTTGTCGGCGTGGTGTTTAATACCCTGGTGTTACGTACTCAGGCGCTGTTTTTGGCCTTCCACGGTAAGCGGATGTCGCGTTTCCTGCTGGTTGGCGCACTGGCGGGCGGCCTTTGTGGCGTGTTGTCTGTCGTTTTTCATGACGCAACCGGAGGCGGGTTTACGCTTATTCCCCTTGCGGCGGCGGAGCATTACAGCATTAGTATGCTCTTTGGGATCTTTATAATCCGCGTATTCATGACGCTGCTTTGTTTCGGATCTGGCGCGCCAGGGGGGATTTTTGCACCGATGTTGGCGTTGGGAACGCTGCTTGGAGCCGCGTTTGGTATGGCGGCCAGCGAGTTATTTCCTGATTATGCGATTGGCGCCAGTACGTTTGCTGTCGCCGGGATGGGCGCGCTGTTCGCGGCGTCGGTTCGTGCTCCGCTCACCGGTATCGTTCTGGTGTTGGAAATGACTGACAACTACCAGTTGATCTTACCCATGATCGTGACGTGTCTGGGCGCGACACTGTTGGCGCAGTTTCTGGGAGGGAAGCCGCTATATTCTTCTATTCTGGCGAGGACGCTGCAGCGACAGGCGTTGGCTGAGCAGGAGCAGCAGATTAATTCAACAATTTCTGTCAAATCTTGAACGTTTTCGCATACTGCCGGATAATAAGCGTATGAATATGGGTCTATCACCTGATAAGCCCTGAGTTGGGAGTAAAAATATGAGCGATGATATAGCAGCACTGCCTCTGCAATTTACCGATGCGGCGGCAAGCAAGGTGAAAAACCTGATTGCTGATGAAGAAAACCCAGAGCTGAAACTGCGTGTGTATATCACGGGCGGCGGCTGTAGCGGTTTCCAGTATGGTTTTACCTTTGATGATCAAATCAACGACGGCGATATGACCATTGAGAAACAAGGTGTGGCGCTGGTGGTTGATCCGATGAGCCTGCAATATCTGGTTGGCGGTGCGGTGGATTATACCGAAGGTCTGGAAGGTTCTCGCTTTATCGTGACGAATCCGAATGCGAAATCCACCTGCGGCTGTGGTTCTTCTTTCAGCGTCTGATCCTGCGTTGCGGTGATTGACCGACTGAAAAATAAAAACCGTGTCTTGTTGCCGAGACACGGTTTTTTTATAGCAGACATTTTTTATAGCAGATAACAAGCCTGTCACAAGACGTGTTAATTAAAAGAACACGCCTCGTGTTTTTACTGTGATTACCATTCGACCGTAATCAGACGCGTTTCCATACCCTGTGCGGTTTTTGCCGCAGAGGTCGAAAATTTTGCCTGATCGACCTGAATACGTGACTCAGTAATTTTAGGTTGTGGTACAGAGGCTACGTTACATTTCATTTGATATTGACCGGATTGAGGCGTTACGCCGCATGCCGGTAGTATCGTCAGTTGAGCGTTAATCTGCCCGCCCTGACTTCCTGCATATGCCGTGCTACAGGCTGCCATAAGTAAGCCCGCGTAAAGCAACGCATTTTTCATAGTTAAAGCTACCTGGTGTAAAGAACCGATATCGGTTCAAAGTTTTCTTATTTCGTTTTGCTTTGGCTTTATCGCCGGGTGGTAATCAACACAGAATAGTGTCTATGATTCCACCGTTGCGTTCAGATTATCGGCAACTATTGGCGAAATAAAAGCCTGTTAGTGTTACAACTTGTATACTAATGAAGCTATTGTTATCGGAATGATTTCATTCTGTTAACTAACAATCACTTCGCTGACGAAAGCGTGGGTCTTAACTCGGCTAATTGAGAACAAATTTGCCGGGCAGCCAAGCGTAAACGAGGGCCGCTGCGGCTAAACCAGTCTTCATTGACGGTAATGACCGGAACCGCTAATTGCGGCTGCCAAAACGCCTGCACGCTGGCAATTCTATCTGGCGTACCGCCGACAATAATGGCCTGCGGCTGGCGTCTTAACACCTGTTCACGGCTGACCTGCGGCCAGGGCACCGGGCTGTCGCTAAAGACATTTTCGGCGCCGCACAGTGAAACGATCTGGCTTTGCAGCGTTGCTTGCGAAGAAGTAAACAGCGGTTGAGTACCAAATTGAATGAATACCCGCAGTGGCGCGGCGTGAGGTGCCTTGCCAGCGTGCTGGAGTTCACCTATTTCCTGCTGAAAATCTGTCGCGGCCCGTTCGGCTTGCTCAGGATGGCGGCTGTAGGTCGCCAGCTGTCGTAGTGACGCAGGGATATCGTCTAACGTCTTCGCATCCAGATAAACGATAGGAATCGAGAAGTTAGCGAGCTGTTCCAGCGGCCGCTGCGGGTTACCCTCGCGCCACGCCAGAATCAGATCGGGTTTGAGAGCCAGGATCCGCTCCAGGTTGATTCCCTGCCAGGAAGCCACCTGTTCCAGCTTTTTCGCTTCTGGCGGATAATCTGACCAGGCGCTGACTGCAATCAGCTGTTCGCCCATACCTGCCGCATAGGCCATTTCCGTCGCGTGCGGTGCGAGACTGATGACACGCTGCGGAATGGCATAAGCGGCGGTGCAGAGCAGCAGCCCGGTCAGCCAGCAGAGGAGCCTGAAAGTCACAGTTAGCGTGCGGCCAGCTTGGCCAGAATCGCTTCTACCATCCGCGTTGATTGCTGTGCTGCAACGCTCAGGAACTCATCGAAACTCAGGTGTGAGGCTTTATCGGCCACATCAGAAATCGCGCGTACAACCACAAACGGGACGGCGAACTGGTGGCAGACATGGGCGATGGCCGTCGCTTCCATTTCTACGGCAATCGCTTTCGGGAAGGTGGTGCGGATACGGGCTAACGGCTCTGCGCCATTAATGAAGGCATCGCCGCTGACAACCAGGCCGCGCACGGCGTTCAGCTGTAACTCGGCAATCACTTCCTGCGCCAGCGCGATGAGTTTTTCATCGGCAAGGAAAGCGGCAGGGCAGCCCGCCATCTGGCCGGGTTCATAGCCAAAGGCCGTGACGTCAGCATCGTGGTAGCGCACTTCATCGGAAACGACGATATCACCGACGTTCAATGTAGGTGCGAGTCCGCCAGCGGAACCGGTGTTAATGACCACGTCTGGCTTGCTGTGTTCCAGCAGCAGCGTGGTGCCCAGCGCGGCGGAGACTTTGCCGATACCGGATTTCAGCAGGGCGACGTCTACGCCGTTGATTTGTCCGGTGTAGATTTCGCAACCCGCACGCTGGAAGGTCTGACGGTTTTCAATCCGATCGCGCAGCAGCGTTACTTCTTGTTCCATCGCGCCGATAATACCGACTTTCATAAGGTTCCCCGCAAATTCTGTTATAAATGGAAGGCGTGTAGCTGGGGTTAGTCTATCATGGCTAGCGGGATGAGATGGAATGTCCATTATTGTGCTGTAGCGGGATGATAGGGAGAAGCGTATGTCTGGTATCGATTTCGCCAAAAAAATGAGCTTTCAGCGCCATTTCAGCCGGCCTAAAACGGCTGGGGATGAATATACGATTGTGCGCCAGTTTGAGAGCGATCGGGGTCGTATTATTAACTCCGCTGCCATCCGCCGCTTACAGCAAAAAACTCAGGTCTTTCCGCTAGAACGTAATGCGGCCGTCCGCTCCCGTCTGACCCATTCAATGGAAGTTCAGCAGGTTGGCCGTTATATCGCCAAAGAGATTTTGCACCGCCTGAAAGTCGACGGGCGGCTGGCGTCGCTGGGTCTGAACGACAGAGAAACGCCGTTTGAAAGTCTGGTCGAAATGGCGTGCCTGATGCATGACATCGGCAATCCGCCGTTTGGACATTTTGGCGAATCGGCGATTAATCAGTGGTTCAGAAAATTACTGGATAGCCACTATCTGGACAGTGAATCCCCGGAACGCGTCGATGACTGTAGAGTGCCTACGCTGCGGATGCAGCAGGATGGACTGGACGATCTACGTGGGCAAATCCGGCAGGATCTGAGCCACTTTGAAGGCAATGCACAGGCGATCCGCCTGGTGCATACGTTGCTGAAGCTCAACCTGACCTATGGGCAGGTGGCCTGTATTCTGAAATATACCCGTCCCGCGTATTGGCATGGCAAGCTTCCGGCGGATTACCATTATTTGATGAAGAAGCCGGGCTACTATCTGGCAGAGGAAGCATTTGTCGCCACACTGCGTGAAGAGCTGGATATGGGCGAATTTCATCGTCACCCGCTGAGCTACATTATGGAGGCGGCCGACGATGTGTCCTACTGCATCGCGGATCTTGAGGACGCCGTCGAGAAAGATATCCTCACGATCGACGAACTTTACGATCGTCTGCGCGAAAATTGGGGCGCAGGAGCAGAGAAAGATATCTTCGCTAAAACGATTGAACGTGCTTACAAAGAACGCGAACGCTTTCAATGGCGTAGCCACGACGATCAGTTCTTCATGAATCTCCGTGTTCATACCGTGGGACAGATGGTGCCGCACGCCGCGCAGCGTTTTATCGACAACCTGCCGGAAGTTTATGCCGGTTCGTTCAATCAGGCGTTGCTTGAGGACGACAGCCCGCAGAACCGCCTGTTAGGCATTTTCAAACGCGTCGCTTTAAAGCACGTTTTTAACCATCATGAAGTTGAACAGTTGGAGCTACAGGGGGATCGCGTGATTCGCGGCCTGCTGGATATTTATAGCCCGCTGCTTGAGATGCCCTATCAGGATTTCAGCCAGCTTGTTAGCGACGATACGCACAAACGCTATCCGATTGAAACGCGGCTTTATCACAAGCTATCCAGCAAGCACTGTCTGGCCTATTGTGAAGCGGTTGCTGAGTTGGAAGGATTACCCGAAACCGAGCGCGTCATCCGTGAATATTATTATCGGGCGCGCCTGATTCAGGATTACATCAGCGGTATGACCGATTTGTACGCCTACGACGAATACCGCAAACTGATGGCGGCGGATTAGCGATGAACAGGCCGCAATGGAAATCGCGACTTTTGTAAAGCCGTTCAATATTTCCTTACGCTTCACGATCTTCCCCTCGGGAACCTTGTTGGTCCATATTTATCTCATACAGCACGACCACTGAGTGTACCCGGTGTCGGGTACACGGGCCGTAAGACTCGCGTGTTGATTACTATGAGATAACCTCCTATGAAAAGAAAATCACTGGTTCTGAGTGCGCTGGCGTTAAGTCTGGCGATGGCGATGGGTTCCACCACGGCGAATGCCGCTGAGTCAGCGGCGTCTGCCGCGTCATCGGGTCAATTACCCAGCCTGGCCCCTATGCTGGAAAACGTCATGCCTTCCGTGGTGAGCATCTATGTGGAAGGGCATACGACCCATGCGGGCAATGCGGGAAAAGAAGGTATCCCACCGCAGCTTCAGCCGTTTTTTGGTGAAAACTCGCCTTTCTGTCAGGAAGGATCGCCGTTCCAGTCATCGCCGATGTGTCAGGGAGACGGTGACGACGACGGTCAGCCGCCGCAGCAGGAAAATTTCCAGGCGCTAGGCGCGGGCGTCGTGATTAATGCAGAAAAAGGCTATGTGGTGACCAACAGCCATGTGGTGGATAACGCCGATAAGATTCAGGTTAGACTCAGCGATGGCCGCAAGTATGACGGCAAAGTGTTAGGCAAAGACCCGCGTTCAGATATCGCGCTGGTGCAGTTGAAAGACTTTAAAAACCTGACGGCGATTAAGGTCGCAGATTCTGACCAACTGCGGGTCGGTGATTACACGGTAGCGATTGGCAACCCGTATGGTCTGGGCGAAACGGCGACATCGGGCATTGTGTCCGCGCTGGGGCGTAGCGGGTTGAATATTGAAAATTACGAGAACTTTATTCAAACCGATGCGGCGATCAACCGGGGGAATTCCGGTGGTGCGCTGGTTAACCTGAACGGGGAACTGGTTGGGCTGAATACCGCGATTCTTGCTCCAGATGGCGGCAATATCGGGATTGGTTTCGCTATCCCCAGCAATATGGTGAAAAGCGTCGTGGCACAGATTGTCGAATTTGGCGAAGTGAAGCGCGGCGAGCTGGGCATCACCGGGACGGAGCTGAACTCCGAACTGGCGCAGGCGATGAAAGTTGATACACAGCGCGGGGCGTTTGTGAGTCAGGTGCGACCTAAATCAGCGGCAGATGAAGCGGGCATCAAGGCGGGCGATGTGATCGTCACGCTGAATGGTAAGGCGGTCAGCAGCTTCTCTGCGCTGCGTGCGCAGGTTGGATCGCTGCCGGTGGGCAGCAAAGTGGCACTGGGACTGCTGCGTGAGGGTAAACCGCTGACGGTTGAGGTGACGCTGCAACAGAGCAATCAGGCTCAGGTGGCTTCCGGTAATCTCTACTCTGGCATTGAAGGTGCCGAGCTGAGCAATACTCAGGTGGACGACAAAAAAGGCGTCAAGGTGGATAACGTCAAACCCGGTTCCGCGGCGGCTAAAATTGGCCTGAAGAAGGACGACATTATTCTGGGGGTTAACCAACAGCCGGTACAGAATATTGGTGAGTTGCGTAAAATTCTGGACAGCAAACCAGCCGTATTGGCCTTGAACGTTCGTCGCGGTGATGCCACGATTTATCTGCTGGCTCAGTAATCGGTCTGTTTAGCGTCTACGTTAATAATTACCTTTTAAGACAATTTGTTACGTAGCTTATCTGGCCGGGTACTCAGGTACTCGGCCACTTCTTCCTTCTCTATCAACGTGCTTTTGTGAGTTCTTCCACAGATTTAATCTAATTCCCGTTTCTTTGTTAATTTGCACAATGTGTGGCGCACCGTGTGGCGGTATGCTGGTGCAATTGTCAATGTTCCTCTCAGAGGTAAAAATGGCGTCGTATCATCTCAATGCCAAGATGGCACAGGATATTGTCGCGCGGACCATGCAGATCATTGATAGCAATATCAACGTGATGGATGCTCGCGGTAAGATTATCGGCAGTGGCGATCAGGAACGATTGGGGGAACTGCACGAAGGCGCGCTGCTGGCGCTTTCGCAGGGGCGAGTCGTCGATATTGATGATGCCGTGGCGCGTCACCTGCACGGCGTGCGTCCGGGCATCAATTTACCTTTGCGCATCGATGGTGAAATCGTTGGCGTCATCGGCCTGACCGGGAATCCCAGCCAGCTACGGCAATACGGCGAGCTTGTCTGCATGACGGCGGAAATGATGCTGGAGCAGGCAAGGCTGCTGCATATGCTGGCGCAGGATAGCCGCCTGCGTGAAGAGCTGGTACTGAACCTGATTCGTACCGACGATCTGTCTCCCGCTCTCATGGAGTGGGCGCAGCGTTTAGGCATCGATCTAAATAAGCCTCGCGTTGCAGCGGTGATCGAAGTCGATAGCGGGCAGCTCGGCGTCGACTCCGCTATGGCAGAGCTACAGCAGTTGCAGACGTTGCTGACCACGCCGGAACGCGACAACCTGATCGCTATCGTTTCTCTGACGGAAATGGTGGTGCTAAAACCGGCGCTGAACAGCCACGGGCGCTGGGATGCAGAGGAACACCGGCGTCGCGTGGATACGCTGATGTCGCGTATGGCGGAGAGCAGTCGGCTACGGGTACGGTTGGCGCTGGGGAACTATTTTTCTGGCCCCGGCAGTATCGCGCGTTCCTACCGCACGGCACGAACGACCATGAGCGTAGGTAAGCAGCGGATGCCCGCCCAGCGCTGTTATTACTATCAGGATTTGATGCTACCCGTGCTGCTGGACAGCCTGCGCGGCGGCTGGCAGGCAAACGAGCTGGTGCGTCCGCTCTCGAAGCTTAAAGCAATGGACGGCAATGGTCTGCTGCGTCGGACGTTGGGTGCCTGGTTCCGTAACAACGTCCAGCCCGGTGCGACGGCGAAAGCGCTGTTTATCCACCGCAATACGCTGGAATATCGCCTTAACCGCATCTCAGAACTGACGGGGTTAGATCTGGGGAATTTCGACGATCGTCTGCTGCTGTACGTAGCTTTGCAACTGGACGAAGAAGAGTAGGGCAGAAAGACTCGTCGTTTTACGCCCACTGTTATTCAAGCTGACCTTGCATCGTATTGACCTGATGCCGCACGGCATCAGGGTTACCTCATATCTCGTCGTAAAATATTACCACTGCAACAAAATTGCTTAGACTGAAAACTATTACATAATCATTAACAATATAACGCGATAGCATAAATTATCGCGAAACAATATTTTTGCCTCTTCCTTATATCCACTATTGTCACTTCCATGTTGTCAGCCTGATATATCCGTCCTATTTCAAGCGGCATGTACGTGGTTCAAAACGATAACGTTTTTTCCTGCGAATCGAATTATTTAATTTATTAATCAGTCACATCCGTCATGATTTCATCTGATACTTTCGAGCATTAGGGAGTGATAAGAATGTCAATACGTCGTCTGGGGTTATCTGTTGCTACGGCAGCACTGTTGTTTTCCGGTGTGGCCTCGGCGGCTACCGAATTATTAAACGTGTCTTACGATCCGACGCGCGAACTGTATCAGCAATACAATGCGGCGTTTATTAAGCATTGGAAAGCGACCACCGGTGAAGATATCACTATCAAAAACTCGCACGGCGGTTCTGGAAAGCAGGCGCGTTCGGTGATTGACGGCTTGCAGGCCGATGTGGTGACGCTGGCGCTGGCGGGTGACATTGACGCCTTAAACCTGAATCAACAGCTGATCGATCCTAAATGGCAGGCACGTCTGCCTGACAACAGCACCCCTTATACCTCGACCATCGTTTTTCTGGTGCGTAAAGGTAATCCGAAGCAAATCAAAGACTGGAACGATCTGGTGAAGCCGGGTGTTGAAGTGATCACGCCAAACCCGAAAACCTCTGGTGGTGCGCGTTGGAACTTCCTGGCGGCGTGGGCGTATGCCAAAGCACAACCGGGTGGCAATGATGAAACTGCACTGAAATTTGTCACTGAACTGTATCGCCATGCACCCGTACTGGATACCGGTGCGCGTGGTGCAACGATCAGCTTTGTGCAACGTCAACTAGGCGATGTGCTGCTGGCATGGGAAAACGAAGCCTACCTGTCTCTGCAAGAACAGGGCGGCGATCAGCTTGAGATCGTGACACCGTCTCTGTCGATTCTGGCTGAACCACCGGTTGCCGTTGTCGACAAAGTCGTTGAGCGTAAGGGAACGCAGAAGCAGGCCGAAGCCTATCTGCAATATCTCTACAGCGATGAAGCGCAGCGCATCATCGGTAAAAATTTCTACCGTCCACGTAATGCCAAGATCGCTGAAGAGTTTAAAGATCAGTTTGCACCGGTGAATCTGGTGACGATTGATAAGGATTTCGGCGGCTGGAAAGCGGCACAGGACAAATTCTTTAACGACGGCGGTGTGTTCGACGCCATCTTTAAAGAGATTAATAAGTAAGTTTTTAATGTCTGACGGATTAAGGCCGCTATCACCCTAGCGGCTTTTTTCAGGTTAAGAAGGCAGAGGACCTGCCGCCTTAACCTTTCTGTCAGGTAGCGCGCGTCGGCAAGCAGTTGTTGGCTGGGTAGTGAGTATGAAAATTAAAGGCACGGTATGTCACAACGTTCTTCCTCAGTGATTCCCGGTTTCGGGCTAACGTTAGGGTTTAGCCTGAGCTATTTAGGATTAATTGTCCTTATTCCGTTGGCGGGGATGTTTTTGTATGCCAGCCAACTAACGTTTGGTCAGTTTTGGGATCTGATCACCAGCCGTCAGGTGCTTTTCTCCCTGCGGCTTTCGTTTGGTACGGCGCTGGCTGCGGCGTTTATTAACGGCATTCTCGGGACGCTGCTGGCCTGGGTGCTCGTGCGTTATACCTTTCCCGGCCGTAAAGTGATCGATGCCATGATCGATATGCCCTTTGCGCTGCCAACCGCCGTGGCGGGGATTGCGCTGACGGCGTTGTATGCGCCGAATGGCCTGATTGGCTCGCTGTTTCCGTTCAAAATTGCCTACACCGGCATCGGTATCACGCTGGCGCTCATTTTTGTCACGCTGCCTTTCGTGGTCAGAACGCTGCAACCGGTGCTGGCCGATATTCCGAAAGAAGTGGAAGAAGCCGCCGCCTGCCTTGGCGCGCGTCCGCTTCAGGTTTTCCGCCATGTCTTGCTTCCTGCGCTGTTACCCGCGTGGTTGACGGGCTTTGCGCTGGCCTTTGCCCGCGGCGTTGGCGAATACGGTTCCGTGGTGTTTATCGCGGGGAATATTCCGTTTAAAACCGAAATTCTGCCGCTGCTGATCGTCTCCAAGCTCGATCAGTATGACTACAAGGGAGCAACCGGGATCGGCGTATTCATGCTGCTGGTGTCTTTCATTATGCTGCTGCTGATTAACGTGTTGCAGCGCCGCATTCAACCGAAACTGTAAGGGCCGGTCTTCATGGAACAGGTTATTTCCACTCAGGCCAACGCGGCTAAAAGAAAAAAACAGCCCGCCGCCTATTACATTCTGGTTTCACTCGCGTGGGTCGTCTTTTTCCTGATTCTGGTTCTGCCGCTGATGATGGTCGTCACTCAGGGGCTGGATAAAGGCGTCGGCGCATTTTGGGACGCGATTACCGAGCCGGATGCGATTTCTGCACTTAAGCTGACGCTGCTTGCGACCGTCATTTCTGTACCGCTAAACGTAGTGTTCGGGCTGGCGACGGCGTGGTGCGTGACGAAATTCGAATTTCGTGGCAAGAGCTTTCTACTGGCGCTGATCGATTTGCCATTTTCCGTTTCCCCTGTGGTTGCGGGGCTGGTGTATGTGCTGCTGTTTGGGGCGCAAAGCAAGATCTATCCCTTCCTGCTCGAACACGATCTGCAAATTGTTTACGCCGTACCGGGCATCGTGCTGGCGACAATTTTCGTTACGCTGCCTTATGTTGCCCGTGAGTTGATTCCGCTGATGGAAGAGCAGGGTTCGCAGGAGGAAGAAGCGGCACGGCTGCTGGGGGCGAATGGCTGGCAAATGTTCTGGCACATCACGCTGCCGAATGTGAAATGGGCGCTGATCTACGGCGTGGTGCTGTGTACCGCGCGTGCGATGGGGGAATTTGGTGCGGTTTCCGTCATTTCCGGCCATATTCGCGGTCTGACGAACACGCTGCCGTTGCATATTGAAATTCTTTATAACGAGTACAACATCGTTGCGGCTTTCAGCGTGGCGATCCTTCTGCTAATTATGTCACTGGTAGTGCTGCTGCTGCGTCAGTGGAGTGAAAGCCGATTGACGAAGCAAATAAAGAAACAACAGGAGTTGGCCAAAAATGAGCATTGAGATTCGCAATATTAATAAACAATTTGGTCAGTTCCGGGCGCTGAACGAGATTAATTTGTCGATCCACAGCGGCGAGCTGGTGGCGTTGCTGGGTCCATCGGGCTGCGGTAAGACAACGCTGCTGCGTATTATCGCCGGGCTGGAACAGCCGGATAGCGGCAGCATTATCTTTCACGGCCAGGATGTGTCCGTTCACGATGTGCGTAAACGCAACGTGGGGTTCGTATTCCAGCACTACGCGCTGTTCCGACACATGACGGTGTTCGATAACGTGGCGTTTGGGCTGCGAATGAAGCCGAAAAATATTCGGCCATCGAAGAGTGACATCGAAAAGAAAGTGCATGAATTGCTGAATCTGGTGCAGTTGGACTGGCTGGGGGATCGCTATCCTGAACAGCTTTCCGGCGGCCAGCGTCAGCGTATTGCTTTGGCACGTGCACTGATCGTCGAGCCGAGCATCCTGCTGCTGGATGAACCTTTTGGCGCACTGGATGCCAAGGTACGTAAAGAGTTGCGCCGCTGGCTGTCTCAACTGCATGAAGATATCGATCTGACGTCGGTATTTGTGACGCACGATCAGGAAGAAGCGATGGAAGTCGCCGACCGCATCGTGCTGATGAACAAAGGTGTGATTGAACAAATCGGTACGCCGGCGGAGGTGTACAACAACCCGGCCAGCGAGTTTGTTTACCATTTCCTTGGCGACAGTAACCGGTTGAAAGTGGCGCAGACGGAAGAGACGATTCTGTTCCGTCCGCATGAAGTGTCGCTATCCGTTCAGGCACAGGAAGGTTATCAGGCAGTAACAGTGCGAGATATTCGCCCACTCGGTGCCTTAACGCGCCTGTCGTTGAAGCTGGGTGAGCAGTCGGAGCTGATTGAAGCGGAAGTCGCAAAAGACGATGCAAGTCTGCACGGGCTACAGAAAGGCGATGTGATTCAGTTCAAACCCAAACGTTATAGTCACGATTGGGAAATCTGATCGACAGAGCATCGAAATAAAAAACCCGCGAATCCGCGGGTTTTTTTGCTTTTGTCAGAAATGCCTGCCGAATGGCAAGGATTAGCGATAGGCGGGGTTAGAGGCAACAGAGTAGCGGCCGCTACCGACCAGCATGATGATAATGCCAGCGAAGAAATAGAGTGCTTCCAACTCCAGCGCCCAGGCGCCAACGTTAGTCAGGGTGAAGAATTTACCCGTTCCTACCATCAGTGTCGCTACAACCAGCGTCAGCGCGGCAATCAGGCCGGAAATGCGGGTAAATACGCCCAGAATAATCAGAATCGGGGCAACAACCTCGCCGATATAAACGCCATAAGCGATAAAACCAGGCAGACCTGCACCTTGCAGCATCTGTACGATCCAGCCTACACCGTGCTCAATTTTTGCTACGCCGTGAAACAGCAGCAGAATACCCACGGTTAAACGCAGTAAAAGTTTACCTGCATCAGGATGATCGGTTAAACGCGTGAACCACTGATTCAACTGAGAAATCATAATAAAAAACCTCATAAGTGAGCAAAAAGTGCTTGTTGGCAATGCTTTGTATAGTGCGGCAGTGTCGTCGATTTAGGGGCTGAATAGAAAACCAATAAATTTGATATTTTCTGTCAAAAAATTACGTGAACAGAGCAAACGCAGATAAGCATAGCACCGCGATTGCGGCGGTCTAATGATGGATGGGAATAATGCAATAACAAGATGTTATGAAAAAGGAGCGTAGTTTGAATGGCTGAAGGCCAGAGGAACGGATTGTATACAGGGAATCGTTTTAAGAGTGGATGCAGTTTGGAACCTATCCTGGATACGACAGGCCCCTTTTCCATAACCTGCTTATGCTTCGTCAAGTAGTGCCTTTTTGGCGGCATTGAGAAAGTCGTCTGACAAAGTGTCGCCAACTGTTGCGCGTGCTAGCGCCAGCGCGCCGGATAACAGGGCGAATTGCGCCAGAGCAGACAGTCGGCGCTGTTCTTTATCTTCTATGGTCGATAGAGACTCCAGCCTGTCCAGCATGGCTTTGACACCGCTGAGATAAACGTCGTGTACTGGTTTATCTGCACTTTCTCTGGCTATGTCATTGGCTAGTGCCGTGAGGGCGCAGCCATCTTTTGCGCCGTCGCGATGGGCGGGGGAAAGATAGTGTTCCACCAGTGTTTCCAGGTTATGTTTATCTGCGCGCTGGCACATTTCCTGCCAGCGAGTACCGGAATCCTCAAGCGCTTTTCGGCTGGCGATGGCGGCGAGTTCATCTTTAGATGCAAAATGACCATAGAAGCCACCGTGGGTTAAACCTGCCGCAGCCATCAAGTCGTTCACGCTAACGCCGTTCAGGCCCCGTTCACGAAAGAGCTGTGAAGAAACCTGGATGATTTCTTCTCGGTTACGCTCCATCTGTTGTTTTGATACACGGGCCATGTTGTTCTCCTTTTTCTGTCAGGCATCATCTTAGGGTATGAAAAAGTCAGACTCAATAGATGATGCCTTTCATCAATAGCCGGATCAGGCCCGTGGCGGCCACGGTGTAATAATATGAGCGCTGTCGCCTCCCTGAGCCCGAGGCAATGACCCTGCGATCTGATCGTGCGGCGTCCCCAGTGAAATAGCACTGACTTCATCCAGTCGCGCGACCAGCTCGTCGCTTAGCGTCACATTTAATGCGAGCAGCGTATCATCCAACTGCGCCAGCGTGCGGGAACCCAGAATAGGGATCAGGCTGGTGCTAGCGCGGGCTGATTTATGCCGCAACCAGGCGATGGCAATGTGTATTGGCATGACGTTCAAGTCGTTTGCAACGCGAAAAACCTCATCCAGCAAGGTCGTGTCTTGCTCGGTGTGCACTAATCTTCCGCCAAAACCGATCAGACGGCCTTCTTTACTTTGACGATATTTTCCCGTCAGCAGGCCGCCACCCAATGGAGACCAAAGCGTTGCTGCCAGCCCCATGGCTTCAGCCATCGGCAGTAGCTCTCGTTCTGCGGTGCGCTGCACCAGACTGTATTCCACCTGAATACCGGCAATTCGCGACCAGCCGCGCAGTTCCGCGATGGTGTCCGCTCGAGCAATGCGCCAGGCGGGAAAATTAGAGAGGCCTGCATACTGAATTTTTCCTGCCCGGATGAGATCGTCGAAAGCGCGAACAATCTCTTCCAGCGGGGTTAATTGGTCATCAAAGTGCGCCCACAGTACATCAATACGATCGGTGTTTAGCCGTTTCAGGCTGTTTTCTACCGATGAGATCATGTTCTTGCGACTATTGCCGGTTTGGGAAATTCCGGCATCCGGCATGGCACTTAAGGTGTACTTCGTCGCAACGACAAAATGGTCGCGATCTGCGGCAATGAATTCTCCGACCATCTGCTCAGATTGGCCTAACTGGTAAGCATCCGCTGTATCGATGAAGTTGCCGCCTGCGTTGGCATAACGATCAAATACCTGTTTAGCCTGTTCTTTTTCAGAACCATAGCCCCAACCGGTGCCAAAATTTCCTGTTCCGAGAGAAAGTTCGGAAACGCGTAAGCCCGTATTACGTCCAAACGTTGTGTATTTCATACCGTGCCTCTATTTTTAAATGTCGATTGACATCTATTATATATGTCACACATCATCTATAAGTGCAAGCAGGGTGGCATTCTCTTTACGGGAGGCGATGCTAACGGAGGTTGCTTAACTGCATGAATTGCGTTTCTAATCGACATTCAACGCCGCTATGACGTTAAACCATAAAAGGAAATATTTATGTCTGATGATGTTCTGTTTAGTCCCTTCACGTTGAAAGGGTTAACTCTTCCTAACCGCATTGTCATGGCTCCGATGACGCGAGGTATGGCTGAAAACGGCATTCCTGGCCCAGCGCAGGCGGAATATTATCGCCGCCGTGCCGAGGGGGGAGTGGGGCTGATTTTGACAGAGGGAACGGTAGTCGATCGTCCCGCTTCGCGTAATATGCCAGGGATCCCGCTCTTTCACGGCGAAGCCGCGTTAGCCGGTTGGGATGCGGTGGCGAAAGCGGTTCATGCCGCTGGTGGCCGTATTGGGCCGCAAATTTGGCATACAGGTTCAACCCACGGACGTGGCTGGGAGCCTGATGCGCCTGTTGAAAGCCCCTCGGGAATCGTCGGCCCAGATGAGCCTCGTGGTGTGGTGATGACCGAAGAAGATATCGCTGATACCGTGGCGGCGTTTGCTCGCGCGGCGGCGGATGCAAAACGATTGGGTTTTGACACGCTGGAACTGCATGGTGCACATGGCTACCTGATCGACCAATTCTTTTGGTCGGTTACGAATAAGCGTGAAGATGCCTTTGGTGGCGCAACGATCCGCGAACGCTCTCGCTTTGCCGCTGAGGTAATTCGTGCTGTTCGGGTCGCTGTTGGTGAGGATTTCCCGTTGATCCTGCGTGTGAGTCAGTGGAAGCAGCAGGACTACAGCGCACGTCTGGCGAGTTCCCCACAGGAGATGACGGACTGGCTAGTGCCGCTGGTTGAGGCTGGCGTGGATATTCTGCACTGTTCCCAGCGTCGTTTCTGGGAACCTGAATTCCCGGAGGTTGATGGGACGGAAGGGCTGAACTTCGCCGGTTGGGCGAAAAAACTGACGGGTGCGGCGACAATCAGCGTTGGCTCGGTGGGATTGAGCTCGGATTTCTTTGCTGCGTTTGGTGGTGAAGGTGCTGGCACGGCGGCATTGGACAATCTGCATGCGCGGATGGAGCGAGAAGAGTTTGACCTGATCGCGGTAGGCCGGGTCCTGCTTTCTGATGCGCAATGGGTACAAAAAGTGCGTTCTGGGCAGACTGATAAATTACGCGGTTTTGATGCTGCGGATTTAGCCGTACTGGCGTGATATTTAGGTGCCGTAGCTGAGTAAGGCTGCGGTACTTCATTGAATATTGGGAAAGCTAATACGGAGCAATTGAGCAGGATTTTATCTACACGACAAGTGCAATGTATAACATTGGATGGATTTACTTCAGAGATGAATCACTTTGCGGAAGTGGTGGGTCGTGCAGGATGACTCGGCCTTTGGCCTCGCCCCTTCGGGGTCAACGCTAGCGCGTTGCTGTCTCGCTTCGCTCGGCTCAAACCTGAGCGCAGGTTCTCACCTACACGACACGTGCAATATATAACATTGGGTGGATTTACTTCAGGAAGAATTCACTTTGCGGAAGTGGTGGGTCGTGCAGGATTCGAACCTGCGACCAATTGATTAAAAGTCAACTGCTCTACCGACTGAGCTAACGACCCGCAGAAGTGGTGGGTGATGACGGGATCGAACCGCCGACCCCCTCCTTGTAAGGGAGGTGCTCTCCCAGCTGAGCTAATCACCCACTTCTGAACTACATTTACTTCTTGATTTACTTCAACTTCTAATAAGAAGACCAGCTGGTATGAGATTGGTGGGTGATGACGGGATCGAACCGCCGACCCCCTCCTTGTAAGGGAGGTGCTCTCCCAGCTGAGCTAATCACCCAATCTCAAATCTTCTTACTCTACACAGCGAGCTACTCTTATTTAAAACTCAAAAGAGTGGTGGGTGATGACGGGATCGAACCGCCGACCCCCTCCTTGTAAGGGAGGTGCTCTCCCAGCTGAGCTAATCACCCCCGCTGTGTGGAGTCGCATTATAGGGATCCTTGAATGTGAGTCAACGCTTTTTAAAACTAAAATGATTGTTCGTTGCAAAATTAGTCAAGACGTCGTATTTATCGCCGTTGGTGCTGCATCCTTGCGCAATTCAGCCTGTTATCTTGCCATTGCTAGCAGAATAAAAGCATGAGCGGCATGTTACGGCGTTGAGGAATCGAAGCAGAGTGATAGAATGTTGCCCACTTTTGTTCTCTGAGCTTATGTCGGTCTATGCCGACAGCCGTTGCGTAATAAGGCTGTAATCCCAAATGAAAATCAAAACCCGTTTCGCCCCTAGTCCTACTGGCTATCTCCACGTCGGCGGCGCTCGTACCGCACTGTATTCTTGGCTGTTTGCTCGTCATCATGACGGCGAGTTCGTGCTGCGTATTGAAGATACCGATCTGGAGCGTTCAACTCAGGACGCGATTGATGCCATTATGGATGGTATGAACTGGCTGAGCCTGAACTGGGATGAAGGCCCGTACTACCAGACTAAACGTTTTGACCGTTACAACGCCGTAATCGATCAGATGCTGGAAAACGGTACGGCCTATAAGTGCTATTGCTCTAAAGAACGTCTGGAAGCGCTGCGTGAAAAGCAGATGGAAAACGGCGAAAAGCCGCGTTACGACGGCTGTTGCCGTGGCTCTCACGAACATCATGCTGATAATGAGCCACACGTTGTGCGTTTCCTCAACCCGCAGGAAGGCTCGGTCATCTTCAATGACCGCATTCGCGGGCCGATCGAATTCAGCAATCAGGAGCTCGATGACCTGATTATCCGTCGCACTGACGGTTCACCAACCTACAATTTCTGTGTCGTTATCGATGACTGGGATATGGAAATCACGCACGTTATCCGTGGCGAAGACCATATCAACAACACGCCGCGTCAGATCAACATCCTGAAAGCGCTGGGTGCACCGGTGCCGGAATATGCGCATGTGTCGATGATCCTGGGCGACGACGGTAAGAAATTGTCCAAGCGTCACGGCGCTGTGGGTGTAATGCAATACCGCGATGACGGCTATCTGCCGGAAGCACTGCTGAACTATCTGGTGCGTTTAGGCTGGTCGTCTGGCGATCAGGAAATCTTCTCTATAGATGAGATGAAATCGCTGTTCTCGCTGGATGCCGTCAACAAATCGGCGAGCGCTTTCAATACTGAGAAGCTGCAATGGTTGAACCATCACTATATTAATCATTTACCCGCAGAATACGTGGCGACGCATCTGTCATGGCATATCGAGCAGGCTGGAATTGATACCCGCACTGGGCCGCAGTTGAGCGAACTGGTTGGCTTACTGGGCGAACGTTGCAAAACACTGAAAGAAATGGCGGACTCTTGCCGTTATTTCTATGAAGATTTTGCTGAGTTTGATGCCGATGCTGCGAAGAAACACCTGCGTCCGGTTGCCCGTCAGCCGCTTGAGCTGGTACGCGAGAAACTGGCCGCGATAACGAGCTGGACGCCGGAGAATATCCATCACGCCATTCAGGGCACGGCGGACGAGCTGGGTCAGGGCATGGGTAAAGTTGGTATGCCACTGCGCGTTGCGGTAACCGGCGCGGGTCAGTCTCCGGGCGTTGACGTGACCGTGCATGCGATTGGTCAACAGCGTTCGCTGGCGCGTATTGATAAAGCGTTGGCGTTCATTGCTGAGCGTGAAGCGCAGCAATAAGCTCTACTGCATGAATAGACAAGAAGCCCCGGCCAAATGCTGTAATGCCAGTCAGTTAAGCGACTGACTGGCAATTTATCTACGGGCCTTACTGTATTTTTGGGGCCTTTCTTTTACTATTCGTGGGAAGGCCCTTTCCCTTCTTATCGGTAATTTCACCAGTTGTCCCTGGCTTTCAAGATCACGCATTAGTTCCG
>NZ_JAUMIO010000031.1:0-43064 GCF_032905925.1 Pectobacterium sp. HCp5_1 | reverse complement strand
GATGCCTTTCGCCAGTTCGGCAGCGAGTGCCTTAAGTTTCTTTTCGTCCATAATTTGCCTGTCTCCTCAGTTGGAGTGAACATATCAAAAACAGGCAATTACACAATTTTAATTACAGGCTCTTTATAGTAAGGTCGATATACGCAGTTTTTTGCGCAATACACTATTTTGACATTCGCCAGATGTTTTGATAATGATCCCTTCTTTACGAAGGGATCATATTTTCCATTTAAAGGACTCAAGTTAAAAAGCTTAAATCAGTTCCAATTCTGCCAGTCTTCAAAAAATACCTCCTGGGCTTTCTCTTCATCGTATAGAAGCGGTTCCACACCTGTCCGAATAACACAATCGCTTTGGGGATACGCTGAACATGTTGATATGAATTTTATTTTTTGCTTATCGTCTAGAAATGAGCTGTCATCTTCAACTTGGCCAGTAATTAGTAGCGCAATACATGAAGAACATGCTCCTGCACGACATGAGTAAGGTAAATCAACACCAGCCTCCTCGAATGCATCTAAAATGCATTCGTCATCAGAAACTAAAAGTTCTACACCAGAGGTTAAATCTCTAATTTTATAGTTATAAGTTGCCATTATTATATCCTTTTATTTTAACAATTTAATTGTGTTTCATCGTGCACAAAAACACTTCGCACGATTGCACCCAAACCGTCTTTTATTTGAGTCATCGGCGCGATTCTCTTTATCAACGACCTCCTCTTTTTTATTAATACCTTCTAAATCATGTTCATTTTTCAAACGTTCATTGCTTTCTTTTTCCATTTTTCCCTCTTTATTAAGTTTATTCATGATCATGGTGGGAATTTCCGCTCAGCCGATGACAGCAGGCACAGCACGAGAGATATATTACGTTTAATGTCTATTTAATTATTTTAAATTACTTTACTAACCAGTTTATTTCTGGTCAGTACTGAATACGACTCAGCTTGCATTACCGGGCGAGTAAGCGGCAGCAGAAATGAACGATAGCCTTCAATGGCAAGGCCAAGGCAACAGCGTTTAGAACGTAGCGTGGTTAGTCGATGGCTTGTTGCATAGATTTTTTATATTCATATCAAAACAAATAATTTCACATATAATTATTTTAATGATTAGAGATAGAGCTTTTAAATATATCAATCACTGACAAAACACATAAAATCCATTATTTTGTTTTTTGATATACTTTCACTTTATTCATATAAAGAGAATAGTATTCTGTCTTGCCAAATAAAATTAAATAACCTAGTCTCATTTTACTGCCTGTAAATATATTAACAGGGCAACACAGCGATATATTATCAATCAAATTAAATGAGGTGAAATAATGTCAGATCAACTTGCTGGTGGATGGACTGCTTTCCGTGATTTGAATGATGCTGATAAATCACTTTTTAAATCTACCGTACATTTACTGGGTGTAGCTTATACGCCGCTATTTGTTGCAACACAGGTGGTATCGGGCACGAACTACTCGTTCCTGACCAAAGGTACGGTAACGACACCAGAGGCACCACTAAAAATTGTCAAAATTCATATTTATAAGCCGCTGAGCGGCGATGCGCACATTACTAAAATTGAAGAAGTCCTGCCGCAATAGCGCAATAAATAACGCTACAGCTAGTGGATTTAACTCACAAGCTGTAGCGTGGTTATATATCTCCTACTTCCCTGCTTTGCCAGAGCCACCTCCTGCCTTACCTGAATTGCCACCTGAAGATGAAGGAGCGTTACCTCTATTGCCACCCGATGGATTTCCGGTTGTGCTAGGCCAGTTCCCTCCCTGTTGAGGGTGACTTGACGATGCTCCTCTTGATGCACCTTTACTCATGATATCTTCCTCTCTTGTTTGAACACTCCTCTATCAGGATAGTAATAAGCGACACCGTTGCCAAAAATGGCTTCATGTCACGATTACAGCCAAACAGCATGCAGGTTGTGCTTTTCTGTTATCCCTGTGAAAAAGTGAGTAAAAGTAGCAACGTCCCTTCACCTACGGGGTAATTCTGGAACACCGCTGTAAAACGATCTGGCATTCGTCGCCGTAATCCGTACCATACACGCCATGATCGTGCAGACCGTGTTAGCGTCTGCGCTGAACCGTTTTCCATCCGCAACGCCTTTTGCAACGAGCACAGATAAAAATGTCAGAAAATCAACAAATTAATCAGAAACAACAATACAATTTGAACAAATTGCAAAAGCGCCTGCGGCGTAACGTCGGCGAAGCTATCGCTGATTTCAATATGATCGAAGATGGCGACCGCATTATGGTGTGCCTGTCCGGCGGGAAAGATAGCTTCACCATGCTGGAAATTCTGCGCAATCTGCAACAGAGCGCGCCGATTAACTTTTCTCTGGTTGCGGTGAATCTGGATCAGAAGCAGCCGGGGTTCCCGGAGCACGTTCTGCCGCAATACCTCGATAGCATCGGCGTGGAGTACAAGATCGTCGAAGAAAATACCTACGGAATTGTGAAAGACAAGATTCCAGAAGGGAAAACCACCTGCTCACTATGTTCACGTCTGCGCCGCGGGATTCTGTATCGTACCGCGACGGAGCTCGGCGCAACAAAAATCGCCCTTGGTCACCACCGCGACGATATCCTGCAAACGCTGTTCCTGAACATGTTCTACGGCGGGAAGCTGAAAGGCATGCCGCCGAAGCTGATGAGCGACGACGGTAAGCATATCGTCATCCGCCCTCTCGCCTACTGCCGTGAAAAAGATATCGAACGCTTTGCTGAAGCCCGTCAATATCCGATTATTCCGTGCAACCTATGCGGGTCGCAGCCAAATCTGCAACGTCAGGTGATTAAAGACATGCTGCGTGACTGGGACAAACGCTATCCTGGCCGTATTGAGACCATGTTCAGCGCCATGCAGAACGTTGTGCCTTCTCATCTTGCCGATCATGCGCTGTTCGATTTTAAAGGCATTCGTCACGGTAGCGACGTGGTGGATGGTGGCGATCTGGCTTTTGACCGTGAAGAACTGCCGTTGCAGCCCGTTGGCTGGCAGCCGGAAGATGACGATGACGCGCCATCCGTGACCCGCCTTGACGTGCTGGAAATAAAATAAGCGCGACATTCCGGTGCAGGAATGGCATTACCCTAAAGAATAGAGACACGGTGGCAAGAAGTAGTGGTTGCTGTTTCACCACCGTGTTTTTTATTGCCATTTTCTGCCGCGTAGAGCGCCGCTATCGGGCTTGCGATGGTTCAGTGACAGGTTCGTGTTCCGGCCCTGTTGGCGGCGGATCAGGAATGGGCGGTAGATCGGGAAGCGGACGAGGTGTCGGATCGTTCGGTATAATGGGAATCGGTTCAACCGGAACTGTGTCAGCTTGCAGATAATCCGTCGCGTCTTGAGCGAGCATATTTTCCTCCTCGGTGTTGGATAATGTTAAGGCAAATCCAGCTACTGAAGCAGTACAGACATGCGTTACGGCTGGTCAAACAACGCCAGCGCGTCCCTTTAAGCGTAGTAAGCTAATGAATAAAATGCCAAAGGCATTTTACAACGTCGCTTGCGACGGCCCGAAGGGTGTGGCGCGTTAGCCCACTATAATAAAATGCCAAAGGCATTTTACAACGTCGCTTGCGACGGCCCGAAGGGTGTGGCGCGTTAGCCCACTATAATAAAATGCCAAAGGCATTTTACAACGTCGCTTGCGACGGCCCGAAGGGTGTGGCGCGTAGCCCACCATAATAAAATGCCAAAGGCATTTTATAACGTCGCTTGAAGGGTGACGGAAAAGGTCAGGATCGAGGGGCAAAAAAAAGCCGACAAAACTGTCGGCATGGTGTGAATCAATTGTGCTATGCAGTAATTCAAAAAAGGAAGTAAGACAATATGGAGCGCAACGCCCATCGCTTGACGTTGCATTCACCTGCGGGAATGATAGTGCCGCACAACAGGGTAAAAAATGTTGATATTGCTCAATTTACGCGTGGTTTTTTAGCCGTTCGCCACAGTTTGTGATTATCTGTGCATCCACTCGCCGCAAGTCGTTATAGCCATTTACTGCGTTTTAACCACCATGCAACGCCACCCACCAATATCACCAACATCAGGCAGAACGTGAAAAAACCAAACGGTGCATCACCGCCGGGAATTCCCCCCAAGTTGACGCCAAATAAGCCGGTTAAGAACGTCGTCGGCAGGAAAACCATCGCCAAAAGCGACATCGTATAGGTACGGCGGTTCATCGCTTCGGTCATCAGCGCAGTGATTTCATCTGACAGCACCGTGGTGCGCGCAATACTGGCATCCAAATCCTCCAGTCCACGCCCTAATCGATCGGCAATTTCCTGCATTCTGCGGCGATCGTCATCCTGCATCCAAGGCAGTTTCTCGCCGGAAATACGCGAAAATACATCACGCTGTGGCGTCATATAGCGGCGTAACACGATAAGCTGTTTGCGAATCAGCGCCAGCTCACCGCGCGGCGGAATTTTTTGCTCCAGCAAATCCTCTTCCAGATCGATGATTTTCTCATGCAAATCATCAATAAACTCGCTGGTATGATCGGTCAACGATTCCGCAATGGAGACCAGCCAGTTGCCGCTGTCCGTCGGGCCGTTACCTTCCTTCAGGTCGGTGAGAATCTCGTCGATAGCCAGAACTTTACGGCGTCGGGTAGAAATAATCAGTTTGTCGGTAATGAATACCCGAACGGCCACCAGTTGATCAGGCCGCGCATTGGCATTTAGATTAATGCTGCGTAGCGTGATCAGTGTACCTTCACCCAAACGCGTCACTCTTGGACGGGCGCTTTCCCCCGCCAGCGCATTGCGTACGCTATCTGGCACCAGCATCGTTTTATTCAACCAGCGCACGCTGGCAGGCAAGGTTGAATCCAGGTGTAGCCAGCAGGGTTTCTCGCTGTTAACCACATCCTGCTCGCCAATCGGAGTCACGCCCCCCTTTCCATCCAACTGATACGCATGAACCGCACCGCTGTGTTGCAACTCTTTTCCTGCCAAGGATTCCACGTCTTGCCTCCAACGGTTTTTGCTATCAGTTCTTTTGCTATCAGTGTTGTACTCTGCCAGCCGGAGCGACCATCACGATCGCTCCGGCTTTATTACTACATCATTCAATGTATGACTACGGTACTTAATGCTTTTCGATGTAAAGCATGTGGCTGTATGCCACGTCTTCCGGGTTAGTAATCGGATAGCCCTTCACCCATGGTTTGATCAAGCGTCCGTTGGTGTATTGATAGATCGGCGCAATCGGTGCTTCATCCATCAAAATCTGCTCTGCCCGGTTGTAGTCCGCATTCAACGCCTGCGGGTTAGTCTGATTACCCGCTTCATCCAGGACGCGATCGTAATTCGCATTTTTAAAGCGCGCGATATTCCCGCTGTGGTGTGAGGCAAGCAACGAAAGGAATGTCGATGGTTCGTTGTAGTCGCCAACCCAGGACGCTCGCACGACATCAAAATTACCGCTATTACGGCTGTCGATATAGGTTTGCCACTCTTGGTTGGACAAACGCACGTCTACCCCCAGCGTTTTCTTCCACATCGATGCCACGGCAATCGCGATCTTCTGGTGGCTTTCCGACGTGTTGTACAGCAGCGATAACTTCAGAGGATTGTTTGGACCATAGCCCGCCGCTGCCATCAGCGCTTTGGCCTGCGCGTCCAGCTCATCCTGAGAATACTGCTGCAACAGACTTTCCGTCGGTTTGAAGCCCGCGGTAACGTCCGGCGTAAAGTGCCAGGCCGGCTTTTCCCCCGTGCCCAATACTTTTTCCGCAATCACTTTACGATCGATGGCGTAAGACAGCGCTTTTCGCACTCGTACGTCATTGGTCGGCGCACGCTGCGTGTTAAACGCGTAATAATAGGTGCCAAGCTGATCTGGCGTATAAACCTGGCCGGGCAAGTCTTTCAGCAGTTTCTGATACAAATTTTTAGGAAACGACTCGGTGATATCGATATCACCGGACAGATAGCGCTTCGTCGCGTTCGATTCCTGATTGATCGGAACAAAGGTCACCTTTGTCAGGCGCGTGTGGGCGTTATCCCAATAATATGGATTCTGCGTGAGCACCAGCTTCTCATTGACGACGCGCTGATCCAGCTTAAACGCGCCATTGCCAATCAGATTGTCCGGTTTCGTCCAGTCGTTCCCGAATTTTTCTATCGTGGCCTGGTGCACCGGAAACAGGCTGAAATTCGCCGTTAAGCTGACAAAGTAAGGCACAGGCTTGCTGAGCTGCACTTTCAGCGTGTGATCATTGACGGCCGTCACGCCAAGCTGATCGACGGGCAGTTTGCCCGCGAGAATCTGCTCGGCGTTCTGAATTCCCGCCAGTCGAGCAAACCAGGCGAACGGCGAGCTGTTTTCAGGGGTGACCAGACGACGCCAGCTGTAAACAAAATCCTTTGCCGTAACGGGTTCACCGTTAGACCAGCGGGCATTATCACGCAGGGTAAAGATAAACGTGCGGTTATCGGTCGTCTGCCAGCGCAGCGCTACACCCGGGACCAGGTTCCCTTTCGCATCCTGATTAACCAGCCCTTCAAACAGATCGCGCGCCACCTGAGCTTCGGGCAACCCCACCGCTTTTATCGGATCGAGAGATGCGGGCTCATCTTTAATATGGCGGACGATTTCTTGCTTCTCAGCCAGAACCGTTCCCGCCGGAACCTGCGCCGCGACGGCATTGCCCGTCATGGCCGCCATCAACGCGGCATAAAATGCAGAATATCCATAGTGCATGATGATTTGACCTGAAAGCGTAATGAATTGATTGAAGAATATAATAGTCAGAAATCAGCGCTATCATCCAGCGATACCCCCGCAATTTGTCAGCCCGCATCGCCGTTTGCGTCTCTGGGCCGATTTTTTTATGATGAAACGCATAGGTAACCACAGGGCAACAACATGGAAAATCCGATCATTCCTCTTCAGGCGCGCCAGCAACGAGGCAATTTACCTTCGCTGGGCGAACCGTATGGGAAATCGCTGCTGGGCGCGCCGCTGCTGTATTTCCCCGCCGAATTAGCCCCCTCAGAGAGCGGGCTGATTATTGCCGGAACACACGGCGATGAAACCGCAGCAGTCGTGGCGCTTTCCTGCGCGCTGCGCACCCTCTTTTCAGGCCAGCGCCGCCATCACGTGATTCTTGCGGTGAACCCGGATGGCTGTCAGTTGGGCCTGCGAGCCAACGCTAACGGTGTCGATCTCAATCGCAATTTTCCGGCCAGTAACTGGCAACCGGGGAAGACGGTCTACCGCTGGAATAGCACCGCAGATGAACGCGATGTCGAGCTATCCACGGGCGAAACGGCAGGTTCAGAGCCAGAAACAAAAGCCCTTTGCACGCTGATTGAGAAACTTAATCCTCACTGGGTTGTCTCTTTTCATGAGCCACTCGCGTGTATTGAAGATCCACATCATTCCGAACTCGGTCGCTGGTTGGCACTGCGGTGCGAACTGCCATTAGTATCGAGTATCGGTTACGACACACCAGGCTCTTTTGGAAGTTGGTGCGCCGACCGTTCGCTTCATTGCATTACCGCTGAGCTTCCGCCAATCTCGGCAGATGCCGCCAGCGAATGCTACCTGAAAGCGATGGTCGCGCTGCTAAGCCAGCAATTTTAATCGTAATTTTTATACCAATGTTGCTAATGTTGCCCTAAACTGAGCAGCGTGTTAATCACCTGTAATTAAGGACGCAAACATGTCACAGAACGTACATTTTCAAGGCAATCCTGTGCCAGTAGCAGGGTCATTCCCAGCCAAAGGAAGCAAAGCCCCGGCATTTACTCTGGTGGCTAAAGATCTGTCCGATACCCCGCTGAGCAACTATGCTGGCAAGCGCAAAATCCTGAACATTTTCCCAAGCATCGATACCGGTGTTTGTGCCACGTCCGTGCGCAAATTCAACCAACTGGGTTCTGAGCTGGATAACACCGTTGTTCTGTGTATCTCTTCCGATCTGCCGTTCGCGCAGTCCCGTTTTTGCGGCGCGGAAGGTCTGAACAACGTCGTTGTACTGTCTACCCTGCGTGGCGGTGAGTTCAAAGAAAGCTATGGCGTTGCTATCGCCGATGGCGCGCTGAAAGGTCTGACTGCTCGTGCGGTTGTTGTACTGGATGAAAACGACAACGTGCTGCACAGCGAACTGGTGAACGAAATCACCACTGAACCAGACTACGACGCAGCACTGGCTGTTCTGAAATAAGCTAAGCTACGCTGAAATTACGTAAAAACGGTTGCTCGCGCAGCCGTTTTTTTAATTTATATCCATCTATTAACCATAACTATAATTGGGTTATTCTGTTAATTATTCTATCTCATTCAATGATGAATTTTTATTAATGTTTCTTGCATCATTATCATGATATGAATATATCGATTATGCGATAGCCCTTCTATTTCATATAGACTTCCTCGTCAAACTTTAATGTCTCGCACCACCGCTATCGCGCTACCAATAATAGACACTGTATTTTGTATGGAATAATGATTAGTGAAGACAGAATGCAGTGCTGACATGGCTGACACTGACATGTGATGACTATTCAAAGGAGTGATGACTGTTGAGAATATTATTACTTCCCCTTCAAATAACCATTTTATTTTCTGGACTGGCTTTTAGCCAGAGCAGTGAAGCGTCATTCACGTTTGATCCACAAAAGTGCCACGTCCCCGACCCTGAGGGCAAAGCCTATGTAGCCCTACGTGATACGGTATTCCATATCTCTATCGATCAACTCAGTATCCTGCACGACCCTGTTTTACGCGATGGAGAAACCCTGCCACTCCCACCCGATCCTAGCGAACCTCTCGGGTGTAAAGGCAATCCGCTAAGCCAACAAAGTTTATTGTTCAGTCGCAATTTCAACGGAAAGCTGGGAGACCGTCCTGACTGGCCCAAAGCCTGGCCGTTACGAAAATTTCAGCTATTCAGTTCAACGCCGAGTCATTGGGGACTTCATCTAGACGAGCGCCATGACAAGATGTGTGAAAATCGCTTAAAACAGACAGGTCTGGTTCCCAACATGACGGCCTGTTTATTTGAGAAGAACCCTGCACGCCCGGATCGATATGACGTGGAGGAGGCAGGAAGTTGGCTGATTGATCCTGAGGTATATTCTGCTCCGTTTAATAAGAGACTCGCTATTTTTTGTATGTTTGCCATTTCAGGAGGAACCGACTGCGAAGTCGGCTATAAAATTTTCCCTACGGTGAACCTTAGTTATGAATTTAACCCCAAGGAATTTCCGCTGACTGAGATTATTAACTTTGATAAATATCTGAGAACCGAACTAGAACAGGCCGTGGTTAAAGATTACCCCTGGAAGAAGATGTGAATAAACCGTTCTACCATCAATGACACTGACATGTGATGACAATTCAAAGGAGTGATGACTATTGAGAATATTATTATTTCCCCTACAAATAGCTATTTTATTTTCAGGCCTTGTTTTTAACCAGAGCAGCGAAGCGTCATTCACGTTTGATCCACAAAAGTGCCACGTCCCCGACCCTGAGGGCAAAGCCTATGTAGCCCTACGTGATACGGTATTCCATATCTCTATCGATCAACTCAGTATCCTGCACGACCCTGTTTTACGCGATGGAGAAACCCTGCCACTCCCGCCCGACCCTAGCGAGCCTCTCGGGTGTAAAGGTAATCCGCTAAGCCAGCAAAGTTTATTGTTCAGCCGCAATTTCAACGGAAAGCTGGGAGACCGTCCTGACTGGCCCAAAGCCTGGCCGTTACGGAAATTTCAGCTATTCAGCTCAACGCCGGATCATTGGGGGGTTCAGCTAGATAATCGCCATGACAAGATGTGTGAAATACGACCAAAACAAACAGGTCTAGTACCCCACATGACAGCCTGTTTATATGAGAAAAACCCTGCACGCCCGGATCGATATGACGTGGAGGAGGCTGGAAGCTGGCTGATTGATCCTGAGGTATATTCCGCCCCTTTTAATCAGAGACTCGCTATTTTTTGTATGTTTTCCATTTCTGGAGGAACCGACTGCAAAGTAGGCTATAAAATTTTTCCGACGGTGAACCTTCGTTATGAATTTAAACCCAAGGAATTTCCGCTTACAGAGGTTATTAACTTTGATAAACATCTGAGAGCAGAACTAGAACAGGCCGTGGTTAAAGATTACCCCTGGAAGAAAAGCCCCCCTAATTGAACCTTATATAATATGGAGATGGATATATGGCAATTACCTATGAATATCATTACGGAAATGGCGGATTTATTCTATCTGATCCACAACAGAAAGAGCTTAGAACATTACTTGATAAACAGCTAACTCAATCTGGCACAGGAGCGACATCGCTCGCTGTTCCGCTATATGATAAAATCCTCAGTTATCTTCCTGTACCTAGCATAAATGTAGGTGAATATTTCAAAGTCTATACGTGGTTACAGGGCGCGCGTGAAGTCAATAACGACTCAAGCGTATATTCCATTTTCATTAGGAATTATACCAAGATACAGTATGAATTACGTTATGGAGAACTGAACGAACTCGAATTAAGCATACTTAACAATAAAATTAATGAGGCATCAAACAATATAGGGTTTGAATTGGTTAGAAATATACTTAACCACAATGGCTTACTTCCCGGATTAGAAGGGCTAGGTGTCTTAGACGGTGGTGAAGCAGCCAGAAAAGTATTTCAAGGTGACATTTATCCAGAAGGTGACTTTACAGGCTGGGCCGGTACAATGCTTTTCCCTTTCTTAGGCTATGATCGATTTTATGAAGAGTGGTTATTAACCACAGAAGAAATTAACGCAGAAATCCGCACGGGGAGCGGTATTGTCGATCGCATAATAAAAGAGCATAGTGGGACTTATGATTTGATTGCAGCATTACAAGCGAACCAGCAGACCATTGATAGTTATAACTTGTTAGAGTCTATTTACGCTGTTATTCGCAGCTTTGAAAACGCCGATAAATCACAGCAAGAAATTATTGAACAAACCAATAGTTTTATTAGCACAACCTACGCGCTGCCAGCCGATCATCCGTTTTTAGCTGGCAATAAATTACCTTATGATAAAGTCTTATTTCAAACTACAAATTTAGGATTCTCGTCTGGTAGTCAAGGCGACGATGATTATAAGGACTTTTGGATAGGTGACAGAGCAAACTATCTTAATTACATCGTGCATGCAGGTATAGGAAATGACAATATCCTTGGCGTCCCTACAACCTATTTGGGCCTTATCCCTGGCAGTGCGCTTATTGATGGTGGGCCTGGCTACGATTCGTTATCCTATCACACTACTCGGGATGGCGGTGATAACGTAGTCCCCCTTAAACTCAGCATTAGTTTTGAAAAAATAGATAGCCCTTTGTATAACTGGAGATTCTCTATCGATAAATCGCCATCTGAAGGATATAGTGTTTATAAAGGGCATGATTATGCTTATAGCATAGAGAAGCTCGAAGGGACAAATAACTCTGACACCTTTATTATAAAGGAACTCCCTATATCTAATGAAAACATCATCGTGGACTTATTAGACTCTAAGACTGGATATGGCGATACGATTGATCTTTCCCATCTTAACTATGGCGTAGAACTTTCATTAGTCGGTAATGAAGTTGTCTTTCCCTTTGAAGATGAAGGTTCTCTGACAATCAGAAATATGGAGAACATCATTGGCACATCATTTGATGATATATTATACGGAAACAGTAAAGATAATATTATCATTGGAGGAAGAGGCGATAATACTATTTACGGGAATGGGGGTGCAGATAAATTCGTTATCACCCAAGGTGTAAATACCATCAAAGATGCCGATAGTAATGATAAACTGTACATCAATCTCTCTTCTGTAAATCAGTTAACTAATCAAAGAGACCTCGGTATAGAATTAAAAGGTGGATTTATTATTCGTAGTAGCTCCCCCAATCCAGGAGGTGATGTTTTACTTCAAGACGGTGATACCGCTGTGTTTTATCCTGCGATCCCTAATCCGATGAATTTTTCACCGGCGCTTGGAGGAAGTAGAAATATGATTGATGACACGTTGGGCGATCAATTCATTGTCCGCTATACGTTGTCAGGAACGACACTCTTCGTATCGGCTTCTTTTGCTAAGTTGGATCCCGCAGAAGCCATTATCGAAAACTATGATGCTGGCGATCTGGGACTGAAATTTAAATCGCTTGTTGTTCCTAACTATTCTAATGCGGCAGCTTCACATGCCGGTAATATGGATCAGTTAGTTGACCAATACGTTCAATTACACTCAGAGATGATTACAGATCGTTTCACTCTCCCTACATCTTCTGATTTGTGGTACGCCTGAGACTACTATCCTCATCATCATGCCAAAACGGCTGCGCAAGCAGCCGTTTTGTTATTTACTCTTCGTCGTCCCCCGCCGATTTGCGTTGGCTGAGTCCATACTCCCGCAGTTTGTTGGCTATCGCCGTGTGCGATACGCCTAACCGTTTCGCCAGTTTGCGTGTGCTTGGATAAGATTGATAAAGGCGGGTCAGCACGGAACGCTCGAAACGTTTGTTGATGTCATCCAGCGAACCATCAAGCAAGGTTTCATCTTGCGGCGCATCAATCGAAAACGCTGGGAGATCGATGTCCTGCATATGCAGTTCGTTGCCTTCCAACTGCGTCAGTGCGCGATAAATAGTATTTCGCAACTGCCTAACGTTACCCGGCCAGCCATACTGCGGCAAGAAATGCTCCACATCTGCGGCCAGTTTAGGGCGAGGAATCCCCTGTTCGTCGGCAAAGCGCGCCACGAACAGCTCGGCCAGCGGCATAATATCCGCTGGGCGCTCACGCAGCGGCGGTAACGTCAGCGAGAGTACATTGAGGCGATAATAAAGATCCTCCCGGAACTCACCGCGCTGCACCAGCTCCAACAGGTTTTTCTTAGTCGCGCAAATCACCCGCACGTCGACATGGACTTCATGATCTTCACCGACGCGGCGGAATGTCCCGTCATTCAGGAAACGCAGCAATTTGGTCTGCATCTGCGCCGACATTTCACCGACTTCATCCAGCAGAACCGAACCGCCGTTTGCCTGTTCGAAGAAACCTTTTTTGCCTTCCTGCGCGTTGAGATACGCGCCGGGCGCATGGCCGAACAGCTCGCTCTCCATCACATCATCGGGTAAGGCCGCACAGTTCAGCGCCAGGAAAGGGTTCTTGCCGCGCGGCCCGCGCAGGTGGCAGGCTCGCGCCAGCATATCCTTACCCGTCCCTGTATCGCCCACGATCAGCAATGGCGCGTCCAGCATCGCTAATTTGCGCGCCTGCTCCACCACCTGACGCATTTTCGGGCTAACAGCCACGATATGATCGAACTCATTTTCATCATTCACGGCGAGGTTCTGCAACTGGCGACCCATGCGAGCGGCCGATTTCAGCATCACCAGCGCGCCCGCCGTTGCCACTTTACCCGCATCATCTTCCAGACGGACGGGCGTCATTTCCAGCAGGAAATCCTGACCACGGATCACCACACGCTCCGCCACGACGGCGCTGCTCTTCTCCAGCCAACTGGCGAAATTGAAACCGGGGATCATGCTGCCAATCGTCAAGTCGCTGATGGTCTCTGCCGATTGTTCAAACAGCACCAGCGCCGCGGGGTTAAACAACTCCAGCTTTCCTTTCATATCCAGCGAGAAGACGGGTTCAGGCATCGACTCCAACAGCGCATTCAATGCCCGATGTTCACGTTCAGACGGCATGAACGCCACGGTACGCACATCGCTGACACTGTCAATACGGCGGATTTCCGTCATCAGCAGACGGAAATCATCAAAATCGAGGGTGGCAAAATTGAGGTAGATACGACCAATAGACGCAATTTCAATGCCGCGTAAATCAATATTGCGTGACGCAAGTAGATCTAACAATTCACGGACCATACCAATGCGGTCTTCACAAATCACTTCCAGATGCATCAACGGCTACCTTCTTCAAGAGACACGATATGGCTATTGCTACTGATAATACCCTTTCGTTTGCACCGGATGAAGTAAGGTGGCAGCAAAAGTTGACACATCTGTACGTTTTTTCCACGTCAATGACGAAACGGGGTTAAGACAGCGGCGTCGTCGCCATCGCCACAATGGTTCGAATACCTTCCAGATAGTTACCGAGGCGTAAATTCTCATCAAAACTATGCTGATTATTGTCGGCATTCACCAGAGGAACGATGACGTAAGGCACTTTCAATACGCTGACCGCGCCGCTCATCGGCAGCGTCCCGCCCATCATACGATTCTTCTCCGGTGCGATGCCGCGCGGTGCGGTTGTAGTCGCAACCGCCCAGTGCCCCAGCGGGGAATCGATCTCGGTTCTGGCCGCATAGGCGCTGCTCGGATAGGCCGTCAGGCTAAGGGAAATCAGATGCGGATACTGTTCGCGTTCGGCCTGCGTAGGCGCTTCACCGGCAATGATATGAAAGCCTTTGCTGGCGATATACTGGCGTAACAGCGCATACATATCATCCGGCGGCGTCTCCGGCACGGTGCGAATATTCACGCTGGCCGTCGCGGTTGACGGAATGGCGTTCGAAGCCTTTTTGCCCGTGTCGCCCGCTTTAATGCCGAGAATATCCAGCGAAGGATATTGCACCGCTTCTGCCGCATTGCTGGCGACCTTCTCTAACTGAGCAACACCAAAGCGTTTCTCCAGCGAACCCTCGGGCGGCGCGGTCTCTGCGACTTGTTTTTTATCGCTCTCGCTAAGCGTGACGCGGTCATAGTAACCGGGGATCGTGACCTTACCGTCCGCATCTTTCATGCTAGCCAACAGCGTGGCCAAATTTTGCACCGGATTGGGAATGACATTGCCATAACCGCCGCTGTGCGCCGCCGCGTTCGCACCGAAAACCGTCATATCGATCTGGATTGACCCACGATTACCAAAGTTGATGCCAGGACGATTGCTGGACGGCATCGCCCCGTCATAAATCACCATACCGTCACTTTTCAGCAGCGTCAGATTGTCGGCCATGACCTTTGTCAGGCCGGGCGAACCTTTTTCCTCTTCAGAATCCAGCAGCACTTTGATGTTGACCGCAGGCTCAACGCCTTTATCTTTCATGGCGTCCATGGCGGCGAGAAACATCACGATCGGCCCTTTATCATCGGCCGATGCCCGGGCAAAGAGGCGCCATTCTGGATTGATATCCCCTTTCAGAAGACGTGACTCAGGCAGCGTCTGCCATTTGCCCGCAGCGTCTTTTTCTTTCAGCACGGGCTGCCACGGTGGCGTTTGCCACTCGGACGGATTAACGGGCTGTCCGTCAAAATGCATATAGAACAAGATGGTTTTACGATCGGCTTTTGGCGTTCCCAGCTCAGCATACACCAGCGGCTTATCACCATTTGTCAGCTGTTGCGTGGTGAAGCCACGCTTCTGAAAAGCCTTTTCCAGCCAGTCGGCATTACGCTGGATATCCGCAGGCACGGCAGCATCATTTGGCAACGTGAGTAATTCAAGATATTCAGGGAAGCTGTGTTGCGCGTAACGTTCCGCATCGGCGGGTGCCAGTACCAGCTGTGCGCTGGCAGGTAAACAGAGAATGGCTGCCGACAGCGACAGTGCTGCCAGCGTCAATTTTTTACCGGGAATCATAAAAACGTCCTGTTATACAGAAATGAGGAGTTTTTATCCTACACACGATTTTGTAACAAGGGTACTGTCTGCCAAAATAGCACGCGGCTTGTACTGCATTTCATTGTTAAGCCACGATAAAACAACGATGGCACATTGCCTGTACCATCGTCTTCACCCCTAACGCCCTTTTTGCAGCGTTTCTTTTACCTGACCAATCAGTTCGCGGCGGAAATCGCCGAGGCGCGGTTTGTCATCCAGCCACGGCAGTGGACGGCATAATTCCATCGCTTTGATACCCAGGCGCGCGGTCAGCAGCCCTGCGCCAATGCCCTGTGCAGCGCGAGTTGATAGCCGCGCGGCCAGATCCTGTGACATCCAATCCATGCCAATTTCCCGCACCAGCTCCGAAGCACCGGCAAACGCAATATTGACCAGCACCAGCCGGAACAGGCGAATGCGGCTGAAATAGCCGAGTTCGATGCCGTACAGCGCAGCAATACGGTTAATCAGGCGCAGGTTGCGCCAGGCGATAAAGGCCATATCCACCAGCGCCAGCGGGCTGACGGCGATCATCAAGGTGGATTCCGCCGCCGAGCGGCTGATTTCACGCCGCGCCTGCGTATCCAGTACGGGCTGAACCAGACGCGCATAAAGCTCCAGCACTTCGCGGTCATTGTGGGTTTCATGGAGCGAAGCCTGCCAGCGCTGTATCGCCGGATGGCCGCTATCCAGCCCTGCCTGACGTGCCAACTTTTCACAGAATTCGCGCCCGCGCCCCACGCCGTGGCTATGTAACAGATCGCGAGCCACGTCGCGCTCTTCCGCCCGTTCCCGCAAGCGGTAGAGCCGTCGCCACTCGACGGCCAGCGAACCGACGCCCGCCGCCACAATCAGACTACCCGCGGTAATGCCACCCAATGCGATCCAATCCTGTTGCACCCAGGCGTTATGTAGCGACTGCACGCCCTGCGCCAGCGCGCTGACGCCAAACAGCCCTATTCCCGCCATCACCATACGCCGCCACAGGCTGCGCTTCGGCCGCAGCGCCGCGCTGATCGCCTCTTCCGCAGCCCCTTCTTCCGGCACTTCCTCTTCGCGACTGATGGGGGAAAATGGCGTACCGCTCTGCTCGTCAAATGCTAACCCGGCACGCAACTGCGGTTGCGGCTCTTGCGGTAAAGCATCATCGAACGTGACACGGGGTTTCAGTGGCTCGTTCATCGCAATTTATCCTTTAACAAAAAGTCCATGACCGTATCCAGCCGGATATGCGGCAACGGCGTGTCTACCGTCATTTCTCGCGGACGAAATTGATCGAAGTGGAAGCCCTGCGTTTGCCAGAATGCCGCTCCCGGTAAACGCGCAGGCACTTCACCGGGATAGACCGTCAACGGCTGACCGTCACTGAGCCGATGCCCTTTCAGCGCCGGAATTTTCTGTCCCTGATGATCGACCACCCCGCTCTGCGTTGACTGGATCGACGCAATGCCTTCGCAGCGCATGTCGATGCCTTCAAACGCCGCGTTCTGCCACGCTTCCTGCACCAGTTGCTGAAGCAACGACACCAGATTGGCGTGCTGGTCGGCAGTAATGTGATCCGCTTTACTCGCCGCAAACATCAGTTTGTCGATGCAGGGTGAGAACAAACGCCGGAACAGCGTACGCTTCCCGTAATGAAAACTTTGCATCAGTTGGGTGAGCGCCAGCCGCATATCGTTAAACGCATGAATGCCGCTATTGAGCGGTTGCAGGCAATCGACCAGAACAATCTGCCGGTCGAAGCGTACGAAGTGATCCTTATAAAATCCTTTGACGACCGACTGACAGTAATAGTCAAAACGCTTGCGCAGCATGCCGATGTTGGTTTTCTCATCCGCCTGCGCCAGCTTAGCTTCACCGATCTGATTCACCTGCGGCCACGGGAAGAATTGCAGCACCGGCGCACCCGCCAGATCGCCCGGCAATACAAATCGTCCCGGTTGAATAAAGTGCAGTCCTTCCTGTTTGCAGCGATGCAGATAGTCGGTGTAAGCCTGCGCCACCTCGGCAAGCTGGTTCTCATCCGCCGGGGCCAGCGGATCAACTTTCTCACACAGCGCCAGCCAGGGTTTCGCCCACTCGGTGCGTCCCCCTTGCAGCAAACCGCCCATCTGCTGCGACCAGCTCAAATAGGTTTGCTCCAGCAGCGGCAGATCCAGCAACCATTCGCCGGGGTAATCGACAATTTCCAGATAGAGCGTCGAGGTGTCTTTGAAATGACGCAGCAACGAATCCTTAGAGCGATAGCGCAGCGCCAGACGAATCTCACTCACTCCGCGCGTCGGCGTTGGCCAAGCCGGCGGCGAGCCATACAGCGCAGCCATGCCTTCATCATAAGCAAAACGCGGCACGCCCAAATCGCGCTGCGGCACACGTTTCACCCCCAGCAAACGCTCTTCGCGCACGGGAGAAAACATCGGCAAATGCGCACCGCTGTGGGTATTCAATAATTGATTGACGAACGCGGTGATAAACGCGGTTTTGCCACTGCGGCTCAACCCAGTGACGGCAATCCGCAGGTGGCGATCCACGCCGCGATTGACCAGAGAGTTAATTTCGTTCTGTAGTCGACTCATCGAATGAACCATTACTCCTTTGGTTGAGAGATATATCGTATCAATATAATAAAATCAGACAAACGCCTCACGCTCACGCCGATATAAGTTCAACTCCGCTCACCTATCTCATACCGTATTTTTACCGCCAAAATGTAAAGAAACGATATTTTTAAGACAACTCTTAGCAAGCAATAAGACAACTCTTAGCCAACAAATTGTTAACGTATATAACCTGAAATTGTACCAAGTAACCAATTGTTTCTTGAAACGAATAGTGTCCCAATAACAATTAATAATTCAGGTTAATTAATTATGCTACGGAATGCGTCATTCACTGACGGGTATCAACCTGCGCGTCTCAGCCCGCTTGCGCTATTTATTTTATTGACCACCTCAGCAAGCAGCTGGGCGGCAGATAATAATTTTACGCCTCTTGCCGCACCGAACTGGGTGGATGAACAGCTAAATATCAACCAGCAGGATCGCCAGCGTGCGATGCAGCAGCAATTAGCGCCGCAAACGCCTGATGTGCGTTTGCAGCCCCCTTCTTCATTCTTTACTAAATTGCAATTTCCGCAGGAGCAACAGTGCTTTACGCTGTATCACATCATACTGACCGGCAAAGACGATTTCCCCTCCTGGCTGCGTATCCCGCTGCAACAGCTGGCCGATCAGGGTAAAGGTCAGTGCCTGGGCGCTCAGGGTGTCAACCTGCTGATGAGCGCACTGCAAAACCGTTTGATCGACCATGGCTACGTCACCGCGCGCGTAATGGCGCCGCCGCAAAACCTGAAAACTGGCACCCTGCATATCACCCTGATTCCGGGCAAAACGCGCCAAATCAAACTGACCAAAGAGAGCGATCGCTACGTGAGCCTCTGGAGCGCCCTGCCGGCGCGTGAAGGCGAACTGCTGGATTTGCGTGACATTGAGCAGGGACTGGAAAACCTGCAGCGCGTGCCCACCGTACAGGCAGAGATGGCGATTGTGCCGGGCGAACAGCCCGGTGAAAGCGACATTGACGTCACCTGGAAACAGGAAAAAATGTGGCGTCTCGGCGCGACACTCGATGATTCAGGCACCGAAACCACCGGTCGTTATCAGGGCGGCCTGACGCTGTATATCGATAATCCCTTCGCACTCAGCGACCTGTTCTACATTTCTGGCAACCATGACCTTGAATCCGGCAGCGAAAAAGGCAGCAAGAACTACATGCTGCACTATTCCGTACCGTTCGGTTACTGGATGGCGGGCGTCACCGCAAGCGGCTACGACTACAACCAGAATGTGGCGGGCGCGTATGAAGACTACAACTACAGCGGCAACAGCAAAAACCTTAACTTCCAACTGAGCCGGGTGCTGCACCGCAGCGGCAGTCAGAAAACTTCAATGAGCTATGAAATTCTGACGCGCGAATCGCAGAACTTCGTCAACGATACCGAAGTGGATGTGCAGCGGCGTAAAACCAGCGCCTGGCGTCTGGGTCTGCAGCATCGCCACTACTTCGGCGCTACCACCCTTGATGCCGCAGTGAGCTACCAGCGCGGCACCCGCTGGTTCGGCGCTATTCCGGCGCAGGAAGAGTATTTCGATGAAGGCACCGCGCTGGCGAAAATTATCCAGTTGAATGCACAACTCGATATGCCGTTTACGCTGGGCAATCAGACCTTCCGCTACAACGTGCAGTATCTGCGCCAGATCAACCATACCAAACTGACGCCACAGGATCAGCTGTCGATTGGTAACCGCTGGACCGTGCGCGGCTTTGATGGTGAACGCACCCTGACGGCCGACAACGGCTGGTTCGTGCGCAACGATCTGGCCTGGCGCACCCCGCTCCCTAATCAGGAACTGTATCTCGGCGCTGACTACGGCGAAGTAGACGGCACGCGTGATTACCTCGCCGGAAAACATCTGGCGGGCGGCGTGCTTGGTCTGCGCGGTAACGCCTTTAACACCGGCTACGACCTGTTTGTCGGTGTGCCGTTCTCCAAACCGGAAGGTTTCCACACCAGCCCGGTCACCCTCGGTTTCAACCTCAGTTGGCAGTACTAAGGAGGCGCGTGATGAAGATTCCTGTTAATGGCTATCAGTTAACCGCCCCGCTGCTCGGCGGTCAGTTCAGCGAAGCGGAAGCGCTTGGCGCGGCAGTCTGGCTGTGGATGCATTCGGAACAGCACCGAGATATTCCGCTCAGTGTGCTGCCGACGCTGCTGCTGCCTGCCATCAAACATCAGCAGTTTGTTATTGCCAGCCGCGATGACAAACCCCTGTTTTTCCTCAGTTGGGCGTGGATGGACGAAGAAGCGGAACAGCGCTACCTCACCGGCCCCGGCATCCTGGTGCAGCCGCAGGACTGGACCAGCGGCAACCGCCTGTGGTTCCGCGACTGGGTCGCGCCCTTCGGCGATCAGCAGGCATTTCGTCGCATCGTTGGCGGCACGCTGTTTCCCCACTTATGTGGCCGTGCGCTGTACCACAAAGGGGCGGAACGCGGACAGCGGGTACTGCAATTCCGTGGCGATGACGTCACCCAACAACAATTCAGACTCTGGCAGCAGAACACGCCGCTGGTTGCTTAACATCACTTTTAGCAGGGATAACTTTTCGTGAATAAGAACCTCTATCGCATCATTTTCAATAAGGCTCGCGGCCTGTTAATGGTGGTATCAGAAATCAACCGCGGCCAGGGTAAAAGCGGTGCCAACGGCGTCGGCCATACGCTGAGCCAGCTGATTGGCCGCATGAAGCCCACCGCCTTCCTGACCATGACCGCACTCGGTCTGGTCACGCTCGCGCCACAGGCGCTGGCGGCCGGAATTGTCGCCGACAAGAGCGCCCCGGGCGGCCAGCAGCCGAATGTGATGCAGAGCGCCAACGGCACGCCGCAGGTCAATATCCAGACGCCGAGCGCCGGTGGTGTTTCGCATAACAAATACACCCAGTTTGACGTCGATAACAAAGGCGCGATTCTTAATAACTCGCACAAACAAGTGCAGACTCAGATGGGCGGCTGGGTGGCGGGTAACCCATGGCTGGCGAAAGGCGAAGCCAAAATTATTCTTAACGAGGTCAACTCGCGCGACCCGAGCAAGCTGAACGGCTATGTAGAAGTGGCAGGCCGTAAGGCGCAGGTGGTCATCGCCAACCCGGCGGGTATCAGCTGCGACGGCTGTGGCTTTATTAACGCCAACCGCGCCACACTGACCACCGGCACGCCGCAGATGGCCAACGGTGAACTGCGCGGTTACCGCGTGGGCAAGGGTGAAATCGTGGTGGAAGGCGCTGGCATGGACAGCAGCCGTCAGGATTACACAGACCTGATTGCCCGCACCGTGAAGGTCAATGCCGGTATCTGGGCGAAAGATGTGACCGTCACCACCGGTAAAAACGAGGTGACAGCCGATAACAGCACGGTCACAGCCAGCAGCGCGACGGACAGCGACAGTAGCGACGTCAAACCGACGCTGGCGATCGACGTCGCCCAGTTGGGCGGCATGTATGCCGGTAAAATCCGTCTGGTGGCGACCGAGCAAGGGGTCGGCGTCAGCAACAAAGGGACGCTTGGCAGTCAGGCGGGTGACATCACCATTAACGCCAATGGCGATATCGTCAACAGCGGTACGGTCAATGCAGGTCAGGATCTGCTGCTGGGCGGTAAAAAAGTTGACAACAGCGGCACCCTGTTTGCCCAGCGCGATCAGAGCACGACCGCCAGCGACGAGGTGACGAATACCGGCCTTATCGCCGCCAAAGGCAATACCCATGTGCGCAGCGCCAGCATCCGCAACAGCAAAGGCGCGGCCATTGCCGCTGGGATGAAGACCGATGGCACCCTGGCCGACAGCGGCAATCTGACGCTCGCCAGCGACGGTAAACTGACCAGCCAGGGTCAAGCGCTGGCCGGTGGCAATCTGAACGCTAACGCCAGCCAGATTGATCTCAGCGGCAGCGATACCGCCGCACATCACACCACGCTGACCAGCAGCAGCGATATCATCACCGACGACGCGCAGCTGCTGGCGAGCGGCGATTTGAAACTCTCCGCCGCCGGTAAACTCAGCAACGATCGCGGCGTGATTAACGCCAATGCGCTGCAGGTCAGCACCCCGGTTATCAGTAACCGCGGTGGTCAGTTACTGCAGAGCGGCGACAGCGATCTGCAACTCAGCAGCGACAGCATTGATAACCAGAATGGCCGCATCGCCGCCAATGCCAAAAAACTCAGCGTACAGAGCGCCAGCCTGAATAACCAGGGCGGCACCATTATGGCGGCTGGTTCCGGCTCACTGGATGTTGCGGCCAGCAGTGAACTGAATAACCAGAACGGTACACTGGCCGCAGCCAGCGATCTGGCGATCGCCACGCCGGTGCTGAATAACAATCAGGGACAGATCTCCGCCAATAAGCAGCTGACGCTCGATCAGCAAAACAGCAGCGCCCTCGCCCGCACCGCAGCAACCAGCAGCGATCTGCGTATTAGCAATGAAGGTGGCCGTCTGGTGGCGGGTCAGCAACTGATCTTCCGCGGTCGCGAGATTAATGGCAGCGGTGAAATTCTGTCGCTTGGCGATATGGATCTCAGCTTCGCGGACGGCTTCAGTAACAACAATAAAACGCTGGCAAATGGCGATCTGACGCTGAACGTCAATAACAGCCTGATCAACACGGCACTGCTTGGCGCAGGCGGTAAGCTGAATGTGCAGGCCAGCAACATCGACAACCAGACCACTGGCGAACTAAGTTCCCAACAGACCACGCTGAACGCCAGCGATACGTTGAGCAACCGTGGCCTGATCGACGGCGTGCTGACCCGCATCAACGCCAGCACCGTGAATAATATCGGCATCGGCCGTATTTATGGCGACGGCCTGGCGATCGGCGCAGCGACGCTAAATAATCTGGCGGAAAATAACAGCAGCGCTACCATCGCGGCGCGCCAGCGTCTGGATCTGGGCATCGGTACGCTGAATAACCGCGACCACTCCCTGATCTACAGCAATGGTGATATAGCCATCGGCGGCGCGCTGGATGCGGACATGCTGGCGACCGGCAAGGCAGGCGAAATTAACAACCACAGCTCGACTATCGAATCTGTGGGCAATATGGCGCTGAGCTTCACCGCGCTGAACAATATCAATGACAACTTCGCCACCAGTATGGTGCAGTTGTCGCAGCGGCAGAAAGATGAGTACATGGTGGTCGACCTGAATAATGGCGTCCACTACAGCCCTGACGACTACAACATCAGCTTCTACAAAAATGAAGTGCGCCATATCTGTATCGAAGGCGTGGTGTGTGGTCGCGACCATTACTATCAGTACAGCTATACCGAGACCATTCGCGAAGAGCAGATCGCCCAGAGCGACCCAGCGAAAATCATCGCAGGCGGTCAGATTTCGCTCTCCGGCGATAAGCTGCTGAACGACAAGAGCCAGATTATTGCCGGTGGCACCCTGCTGACGGCAGTGAAGGAACTGGTGAATACCGAAGTCACTGGCCAGAAACTGACGGAGAAAGTCGGTCAGGTCATCGAATGGGATCGTATCCATAAAAAAGGCAAAGACAGCCAGAAAGCACGCGCTTCGGCCTATACACCGCCAACGGAAATTCAGTCCATCAGCCTCAGCCCGACCGTGATGAAGGAGAATACTCAGGCGACCAGCAGCGCACCATCGCTGGCTGAGTATGCCGCGCAGCGCGTGGAAGTAGCCGGACAGAACACTGACGTCATTCGTTCGATGACACCGGATGCTTCCCTGCCAACCGGCAGCCTGTTCACCTCCCTGCCAGATGCCACCAGCAGCTATCTGATCGAAACCGATCCGCGCTTCACCAATCAGAGAATCTGGCTGAGCTCCGACTATATGCTGCGCCAGTTGCAGACCGACCCGTCGATCACGCAAAAACGCCTCGGCGATGGTTTCTATGAGCAACGTCTGGTGCGCGAGCAGATCGTTGAGCTGGTCGGCCAGCGCTATCTCGCCGACTACACCAGCGATGAAGAGCAGTATAAGGGCCTGATGGAAGCGGGCGTCAGCTTCGCGAAGCAATTCAATCTGGTGCCGGGCGTGGCGCTCACCGCCGAACAGATGAAGCAGATCACTCAGGATATGGTGTGGCTGGTGGCGCAGGATGTGAAGATGCCGGATGGCACCACCCAGAACGTGCTGGTACCGCAGGTGTATGCACAGGTGCAGCAAGGCGATATGGACGGCAGCGGTGCGCTGCTGGCCGGTAAGAACGTCAGCATTGGCGTCAGCGGCGGCATGCTGAACAGCGGACGCATCAGCGCCACACAGCTGGTCAGCGTTTCCGGCGACGATATCGTTAACGTCGGCGGCATCATTGCGGGTAAATCCGTGTCGCTGCAGGCGACCAACGATCTCACTAACATCGGCGGCACGGTGCGTGCCACCGATACCCTGCTGGCGCAAGCCGGACGCGATATCACCGTTGCCAGCGAGACCAACCACGCGGAAAGTCAAAACGGCAGTAACCACTTCAGCCGCGACAATATCGACCGTGTGGCAGGCATGTATGTGCAGGGTGACGATGGCAAACTGCTGCTGCAGGCAGGCCGTGATGTCAATCTGCAGGCCGCACAGGTGGCCAGCTCCGGTGAAAACAGCCAGACGCAGATCGCGGCTAATCGCGATATAAATATGACCACCGTCACCACCGGCAGCCGCGACAAAGTCGTGTGGGATAAAGATAACCACGTCACGCAGACGCTGACTCAGGTACAAGGCAGTGAAGTCACCAGCGACGGCAATATTTCGCTGAATGCCGGCAATAATATTAACGCCCAGGCGGCGAAGCTGAATGCCGATCGGCAGCTTGCGCTGACCGCCACCAATGATATCAACCTCGGCAGCGCCAGCAGCCAGGAATATCTGGATATGAATTCGAAGGTGAAAGGTTCCGGCTTCCTGTCGAAACGCACCACGACCACCCGCGCCGGCTACGATGCCACGCTGGCGAACGGCAGCAGTCTGGGCGGGGAAAATATCTCCATCAGCGCGGGTAACAATCTGAATATCACCGGCAGCGATGTGGCGGCTGATCGGGATCTGGCACTGCGTACCGGTAACGACCTCAACGTCACGGCGGCAGAAGAAAGCCGCGACAGCTGGTCGATGAAGAAAACCACCAAGTCGGGCCTGATGAGCAGCGGCGGCATTGGCTTCTTTGTCGGTTCAATCAAAGAGAGTTCGACCTCCGATACTGCGGCGCTGACCCACAACAACAGCACGCTGGGCAGCGTCAATGGCGATACCAGTCTGGTAGCGGGCAATAATATCGCCGTGCAGGGCTCCGATGTGATCGCCGGTAACGACATCAATATGGTGGCGAACAATATCACCATTGATGCCGCGAATAATCAGAGCACCACCGACACCACCTATGAACGTAAACAGACGGGTCTGACGCTGGCGCTGTCCGGCGCGATCGGCAGCGCGATTAATGCCGCTTACACCAGCGCGAAAGCCGCCGATGAGCAGCAGGATGGCCGTATGGCGTCACTGCAAAAGCTGAAATCAGGTCTGGCAGGCGTACAGGCTGCTCAGGCCGCGGTACTGGCTTCGCAGAATACCGCGGATCAGAATGCCATTGGCGTCAGCCTGTCGCTGAGCACCTCAAAGTCGAAGAGCGAGAGCCACAGCGAAGCGGTTAACGCTTCCGGTAGTACCGTGCAGGCGGGCAACAATATCAACCTGGTGGCGACCGGTTCAGAGAATGGCAACGATGGCGATCTGACCATCGGCGGCAGCCAGTTGAAAGCGGGCAACGATGTGCTGCTGTCGGCGAACCGCGATATCAACCTGCTGTCGGCGCAGAATACCCAACTGCAGACCGGCAAGAACAGCAGCAGCGGCGGCGGCGTGGGCGTCAGCATCGGCGCTGGCCAGGGCGGCGCGGGAATCAGTGTGTTTGCTAACGCCAGTAAAGGTTCCGGCAACGAAAATGGCGATGGCCTGACCCACACCGAAACCACTGTCGATGCCGGGAATAAGCTGACGGTTAACAGCGGACGTGATACTACCCTGCGCGGCGCACAGCTGAGTGCCGATCAGGTGGTGGCGAATGTCGGACGTGACCTGACGCTGCAGAGCGAACAGGACGTCAATAACTATGATTCTAAGCAGAAGAACAGCTCGGCAGGCGCCAGCTTTACCTTTGGCAGCATGACCGGTAGCGTCAGCGCCAGCGTCGCCAAAGATAAGATCCACAGTACCTATAACAGCGTGCAGGAGCAGACCGGTATCTTCGCCGGTGACGGCGGCTTCGATATCACCGTCGGCAACCACACGCAGTTGGATGGCGCAGTGATTGGCAGCACCGCCAGCGAAGATAAAAACCGTCTCAATACCGGCACGCTGGGCTTCAGCAATATCGACAATAGTGCCGAGTTTGAAGTATCGCACAGCAGCGTCGGTATCAGCACTGGCGGGCTGGGCGCGCAGGATCTGCTGAAAAATGCCGTTCAGAATCTGGCGGCTAATGGTCTGGGTGCGGGTGGCAGCGATGGGAATGCCTCCGGCACCACCTATGCCGCCGTTTCACCGGGATCGCTGGTTATCCGTGACCAGGCGAACCAGCAGCAGGATGTCAGCGAGCTGAGCCGCGATGTTGAGCATGCGAATCAAAGTATCAGCCCAATCTTTGATAAGGCGAAGGAACAGCAGCGTCTGAGCCAGTTGCGGTTGATTAGCGATATCGCGAATCAGGCCGTCGATATTACTCTCAAGCAGGGTGAAATTCTGGCTAACAGTGCCGGCATTGAAGAAGCTGGTGAGTGGGATGGTAAAGAAAAGCGTGATGTTTACTGGAATCGTGTCAAAAATACAGACGCTTATAAAAGCGTGAGTGACCAGTATAAGGCTGGAGGCGATCTTGACCGCGGAGTTCGCGCTGCTGCTGCTGCAATTACTGCTCTGGCTGGTGGCGACCCAGCGAAAGCGCTGGCTGCCGGAGCTGCGCCTTATATGGCTGGAGTAGTAAAAGGCATGACAGTAGGCTTTGATGAAGACCCGACAGCCGGTCAAATTGCGGCAAATGCCATTGGACATGCTGTATTAGGTGGTGTTGTTGCTGAATTGTCGGGAACAAATGCTGCTGCAGGCGCCATCGGCGCGGCGAGTGGAGAACTCGCTGCACGTGCTATTCGTGAATATTTATACCCTGGTGTTAAAACGGAAGATCTCAAACCAGAACAGCGTACTAAGATTAGCAATCTGGCATCGCTGGCAGGGGCCCTTGCTGGCGGACTCAGCACGGATACTTCTGCTGGCGCTGTCACTGCGCATGATTCCAGTAAAAATGCGGTGGACAACAATGATCTGTTAAGCCCTGGCATGATGTCTTGGGGCTCTGGTGCGGTGTCACTCGCCAAATATGAGATTGAGCATGGCAAAACGCCCGAGCAGGTCAGTGAATCATTACGCATCTACAACAGAGGCACCCTTTCCGAGAATCAGGATCCGGTAAGAGGATTACTGCAAGCCTGGGGCTTCTTTATGGTTAATGCCCTGACACTCGGTGGAGGGAGCACAGTGACGGGTGGAGCAATCACCGTCAATGGACTCATCGGTGGCGCAGCCAATATCAATAACCAGGTAATCACCATGAAACCGGGTGAAAGCATAAGTTACACTGATGCTTTAATTGCTACAGGCGTCAGCGCCGTCACCACAGGGAAGAGTTTCCTGGCAACCCAGGTTTGGGGGATGAGCGGAGCCTATGTTGGCAGTAAAATTAAGGGTGACCAAGATTCCACCGGCGCGGTTACCGGCGCTGGGGTCGGTAACGTTGCCGGTGCCACTACGTCGACCATTATCAGTGGTGCAGCGGGTACGAAATTGCCGAAACCTGCAGCGGACATGCTGGGGAGTACTTTTGGAGCCGCTGTTTCTGAAGGTACAGGGACGGTAATCCAGAAAGCGATTGATAAGAAGCCGCAGGATCAACAAGGAAAATAAGCAGTGAGTACAAAAAAACCTGGTTTTAGTACGCTTTTCTATCTAATGGCAGGCTGCTTCCTGGCGCTCTCCAGCACGGTGGCACTCGTCTATTTTGGGGTATGGCTCTACTATCAGTTTATCCTGCAAATGCCATCAGGTATGTATTGGCAACCTTTACTGACTAAGGCTCTGCGAATTGGCATCGCTTCAGGGCCAGTCATTGGCCTGGGTGTCTGGATACATATGCGCATGGAATACAGTAAAGGAGATAAACGGTGAAACGGTTGCTGCGTTCTGCGAACGCAGCGGTCATTCTGACCGCTGCGGGATGTGCCTTTATTCCAGACCATACTTTTTTCGTCCCCCCACCTCAACGTGCTCATGCCCCATGGCTGAGGATTGTCGATAACACTGAGCAAACCAGTCTTTATCAAATGCTCAATGGTGAAAGCAAAGGTGGACTGATACGCTCCAGTGAGTGGGTATTACAGAATACAGTGGATCGGGGGATGCCAAAAGTTGCCGGAGAGAAATACAATATTGACTACTACGAAACGCAACTCATTGCAGGTGCAGAAACCGAAGTAGTCAATGTTTACGTTGAAGGTAAGCATACCTGCCTTGTGGATACTTATTTCACGCCGGAAGAAGGGAAGCTTTATCAGTTCCAGTTGGAAACCGATACATTGCGGTTCCGCTGTCGCGTTCATGCCAGTGAAATCGTGAAAGACAGTAATGGTATGTGGCAGTTGAAGCCATTAAATACGGTACGTTACACAGCTAAGGCAGGCAGTAGCTGGCATCCGATGCACAGTGGCATGTAATTTTTAAATATCAAAGCATAGTTGTACTGGATAAAAACTGGGTGCCTGAATTTGGCACCGTTTTCACCTGGTTTGCGATGGACAAACACGGCAGAATCGCCGTTATGGTAAATAACTGCTTTGGCAATTTACCTGATGCCCTTCTTGCAATCGCTGATGCTGAATCATTACTCGATCAACTAAATGATTACTTATGGGAAGAATCACAGATGAACTGCGTGACAGCCCTGTTCTGATGAAGTTTGTTTATCTCCTTTCAACCGAGCTTAAATCTAACCCTGAGTATGTCATGCAGGTGCAACGATTAACGCTGGATCAATCGAAACCGTTTATGGGACTCAAAGGGACACATGGTCTTTTTGGTTCCAAAGAGTGGTGGGAAAATATCACTCAGGGAAAAATGCGTTTACTGCACAGATCTGGCACGATCACAAGAACCTATGTGGCAGGACAAGATCCCTCTCCGGTAGATAACTGTTTCAGTTTGCTGCTGGATGATGGTTCTGCCATTGAAGAAAGCATTTATAGCCATATCGATGACGAAGATAAAAAGCTGTTCCGCCCGGGAGCCAGGGTGGATATCGTTTATGCACTTGATGAACTTAAGATAACATCAGCCAATGGCGATAAATGTTATTCTGATACCGTGCTGGAAATAGCGATTTCTTTACAACCCATTAAATGATAACGAAATACGCTAATTAAAATAATGACGCCTTTATAATATTGCACTCCCCACCTCTGGTGGGGAGCTTTTAGTCTTAAAATCTGAGCGCAGCGTTACTGTAAAATATCCATTACCTTTCAAACCCATTAGGAATGAAACAAGTGAAAAAGTTACTGCGAAATAATCTGGCAATGATAGCACTCCTCTCTTCAGGCGGTTCTATTATGCCAAACAACTCTTTTTTCATTCCGCCCCATGAAACCAATAACTCTCCGTGGGTACGTATCGTAGATAATACCGAACAGACGAGTATCTACAGGTGACGAAAGCGGTTCTGAACGCCAAACGTATCCGAGGTGACATAGCGCTCGATGCTACGCAGGCGCTGTTCGCTGGCCTGCAAGGTCGCATCCGCCTCATTCAGCAGTTGGCTGGGTGTGCGAGCCGTCTTTTCATCCTCAAATCCCATTCCCGATGGAGCCGGATCGAGCATAAAGGTCAGAATGATGTAAGCCACCATGGTGAAAAAGAACAGGCCGAAAAACATCGACAGCACCACGATTATCCGCAGGAGCTTCACCGGCACGTCAAAATAACGCGCTAAACCAGCACAAACCCCTTTCAGCATGCCTTCTTCCGGTATGCGATATAACGTTTTACCTGACCACGTATTTTTCATTACGATTTTCTCCAGTCCGGGTGTTCTGCATCCAGAATGTCTTCCAGCGCCCTGATACGCTCACGCATACGGTTGGACTCTTCCGTTAAACGTGTCAGACGTTGCATATCGTTTTGTCCCAGTTGAGCACTGTTTTTACGCTGACTGTAATGTAGCCAAAGCCATATCGGTGCCACAAACAACATGAAAATGGTCAGCGGAATGGCAAGAAACAACGCACTCATTGTGTCTCCTTAGTTATTATTCATACGCCGGTGGCTGCCGTTTTCTAACGACAGCCCATCCGATGGCGTTTACGCTCTTATTACTCTGCTGGCTTAACTTTAGCCTTAAGTGCTGCCAACTGCGCGCTGATTTCATCGTCCGCTTTCAGTTCGGCAAACTGCTGATCCAGCGATTTTTGTTTCCCCAATCCGTGGCTTTCAGCTTCGGCTTCCATCGTATCGATACGGCGTTCGAACTGATCGAAACGCGCCATCGCTTCATCCAGCTTACCGCTGTCCAACTGGCGGCGCACATCACGCGACGATGCCGCAGCCTGGTGGCGCAACGTCAGCGCCTGCTGGCGAGCGCGGGTTTCGCTCAATTTGTTTTCCAACTCGCCGATTTCACGCTTCATGCGCTCCAGCGTTTCATCCACGCTTTCGGCTTCATGCTGCAACACCGCGATCAGCTCGGTCAGCTTCTGCTTTTCAATCAGCGCCGCACGGGCCAGATCGTCTTTATCTTTACGCAGCGCCAGCTCGGCTTTTTCCTGCCACTGATCCTGCTGACCGTGCGCTTGTTCAATACGACGGGCAATCTGTTTCTTTTCTGCCAACGCCCGCGCCGAGGTTGAACGCACTTCGACCAGCGTATCTTCCATTTCCTGAATCATCAGCCGCACCAATTTCTGCGGATCTTCAGCTTTATCCAGCAATGAATTGATGTTGGCGTTCACGATGTCGGCAAAACGAGAAAAAATACCCATAATTACATCCTCTTCATGATTTCCAGCGTCTGATTACGCCTGATTTATCACCGTGACCAGCCGAGCCAGTCGCGATCTCCCTATAGGTATATCAATAAGCATGCCAACTTTTAATTCAATTTAACTAACTGAAAATTAAAGAATAGATAATTTTGACTATTTTCCCCTTTCCGCTAGATTAGTCAAATACGCTAACAGTTAGTAAAAATAACACGGTGAAACATCATGCTTCAGGAAAAAGAGAACCTGCTGGGCGAAGCCAACAGCTTTCTGGAGGTTCTGGAACAGGTGTCGCAGTTGGCACAGCTGAATAAGCCCGTGCTGGTGATTGGCGAACGCGGTACCGGTAAAGAGCTGATCGCCAGCCGCCTGCATTACCTTTCCCCGCGTTGGCAAGGGCCGTTCGTTTCCCTCAACTGTGCGGCGCTCAACGAAAATCTGCTCGACTCCGAGCTATTTGGTCATGAAGCCGGGGCTTTTACTGGGGCACAAAAACGCCATCTGGGACGCTTCGAACGCGCCGACGGCGGAACGCTGTTTTTGGATGAGCTGGCCACCGCGCCGATGCTGGTACAGGAAAAATTACTGCGGGTGATCGAATACGGCATGCTGGAGCGCGTCGGCGGCAGAGATCAGCTACAGGTTGACGTGCGTCTGGTGTGCGCGACCAACGACGATCTGCCTGCGCTTGCCGCCAGCGGTAAATTCCGGGCAGACCTGCTCGATCGTCTGGCTTTTGACGTTGTGCAGCTCCCACCGCTGCGTGAACGCCAGCAGGATATCATGCTGCTGGCGGATAATTTCGCGATTCAGATGTGCCGCGAATTGCATCTGCCGCTGTTTCCCGGTTTTACGCCTGCTGCGCGCGAAACGCTGCTGAATTACGATTGGCCGGGCAATATCCGTGAGCTAAAAAACGTGGTTGAACGTTCAGTGTACCGTCACGGCGACAGCGAACAGCCTCTTGATGCCATCATTCTGAATCCTTTCCGCCGAACGCCCGCCGTTCAGGAAACGCCACCGCGTGCGACAACCGGCCAGCCGGATTTACCACTGGAGATGAAACCGTGGCTATTGGAACAAGAGAAAGGCTTGATCGATCGGGCATTAACTCAGGCAAAATTTAACCAGCGTAAAGCCGCTGAGCTGCTGGGATTAACCTATCACCAACTGCGTGGATTGCTAAAGAAACACGACATTGTGGTAAATGAGTGACGGTCTGGAAAGAAAATGCGGGCGAATTAACGCCCGCAGAGTAAATGGGTTAATAGGTTAACAGCACGCGATTACGGCTCTACACCCCATACCAGCGTGCCTTTATCGTGCACGGTGATCTTATCCCAGTTGGCATAACTCGTGACGTTAGCGCCATATGAATAGTCATTCGTTTCATTCACGTTGCTCCAGTCACCCGCGTGGATACGCACCTGCACTTCACCGGTTTCCGCGCCCGGCTGAAGGGAACCGGCTCCGCTGCTGAAGGTCACCAGAACGTAGCGATTGGCTTTGTCGGTGCTGGCGGCTGGCGTCCCTGTGCTGGTCACGATGTTGTGAGGGCCAACGTTCGCCCAGTCAACAAAGAGGTTCGCGCCGGGTTTGCCATCATCGTGGAAGTAGTAACGCACTTGCAGATCGCTCAGTTTGATCGGCGTACTTCCGGTATTTTTGATGTTGACGGCCATACGAATGGCATCATCGGACGGGTTGTTATCCACATTGCGATATTGCAGCACGACGTCACCCGTTGTTCCATTACCTGGGTTAGTCGGTTCCGTTGGCGGAGTCGGCGTATCGCCACCGTTATCGCCATTGCTCAGATCCGCACCCGCGCGAATCTGCTCTCTGACAAATTTGCCCGACGTCGACAGATTCCGCTCTGTCCAGCCACCTGATTTGCTCGCTCCCGGTGCCAGCGCGGCGGATGCCTCAGCTTTGTCGGTGAGCGACCAGTTCACCCAGCTTACGCCGCGGTTATTCAGGAAATCGATCCAGGTCTGCGATTCAGGCAGGAACGGTCCGCCGTTGCCGGACGCATCGCTGGTGCCCCACTCGCTGACGAAAATCGCGGCGCCACGGCTTTGTGCATAGTCAATGCGGTCGCGCAGGAACTGCCCGTGCGTGCCGGCATAGAAATGCAGCGCGTACATCGTATTCGGATCGGGCAGCTGATTATCCGCCGCGTCGTGAATATCCTGACTCCAGGTGCCCGTACCGACGATAATGAGGTTATCGGGATCTTTGCTACGGATGGTGTCAGTCACTTCCAGCGCATAAGGACGAATCTGCCCGTTCCATGTCACGCCACCGTTTGGCTCATTGGCGATTTCATAAATCACGTTCGGCGAGCTGCCATACAGCCCAGCCATTTCGGCAAAGAAGGTTTTTGCCTGTGCTTTATAAATATTGGGATCGTTATCCGACAAGATATGCCAGTCGATGATGATGTAAACGCCGAGGCTTTGCGCCGCTGCAACGGCCTCTTTTACCTTATTGGCGAGGGAGGGATTGGTAATATAACCATCCGCCGCCGTGTACATGGCGACGCGGAATACGTTAATCCCCCAGTCATCACGCAGCCACTTCATCGAATCTTTGTTGACATAGTCGCCAAACCACTGCAAACCGTGCGAACTGATCCCTCTCAGCTGTACCCTTTTCCCCTGTTCATCCACCAGTCGTCCGTTTTCGATGGACAGCTGACCATGCGTTTCTACCGGCGTAGCGGATAATGCTGAAAAGCTGAGCGACATCCCCAGCACCGTTGTTACCACCCCTAACGTCAATTTCCTGACGATTTGATTCCTTCTCATCCACATATTCCTTATCTCCATTGTGAACACCCATGATCTTGGGTGTAGGCATGATAAGGGAGATTTTTGTTCCCGCAAACAATTTAGGAAATATCCCAAACATATTGATTTTATTAATTATTTACAGAGAAATAGAAAGCAAGGTAAGTATCTGGTGAGGTCATTTTGCAGGCAAAAAAAAAGCCAGCACGTCGGCTGGCTAAAATAATACTGGAAGCAATGTGAGCAATGTCGTGCTCTCCTTCAGTGCCTGCGAGAAGCCACCGTCGAAGTGCGAAAATGATGATAATAGTTATCAGTATCATCTGTAAAGCACTTTGTTGAGAATTTTTCTCATTACCATACTGACTATGGGGTTCCTGCCGATGGCAAACCTAGTGTCCTACCGGATTAAACAGCCTATGACTGTAGAAATCCGGGATCGCCTCAATCAGACGTAGCTGGCTTAACGCGGGATGTAGCGGGTTAATCAGCGCATTACGCATGCTGCCAAATGGCTTAACCGCGCTGGTCGGTACCCAAATCACCAGCGATTGCCCTGCGTTCAGGCAGCGCGATCCCAGTGCTTGCACGTCCGGCATAAACGGATAGCGATGCCAGTCTTCAGGCAGCATGTCCAGCGTGATGGATTCTTGCGGAACGTCATCCGGCAGTTCATACACGCCCAAACGATAGCTGGCGGGCAGCAACTGCGGCGAAGGAAGATAATTCCCCATTTCCAGCATCGCGACGGCGGGCGTTTCACTGAAATAGAGCACTGGGGTGTTGGGCTGATTGAAACGCGCACCGTGCTGGAAGCTTACGCCCGTTTGTCCTGAAAACGACTCCAGCCAGACCGCTTTAGTAATGCGGTAAAGCCTCATATAAATTCGCCGTATTCAATACGATTCAGCGCGTTATCAACCAACTGACGCCCTTTGTGCGTATCCAGCATTTCCGCCGGCGTTTTTCCGCCAAAGGCCGGAATGCCGCTCTCCATCCACAGTTGCGCCTTCGCTTCATCTTCAAACGTTGTCATGGCTTTCAGCCACAAACGGAACGTCTCCAGCGCCGCTTCGCCCTGCTCCAGCGTTAAATGCTTACGACGGAATAAGCGGGAGATATTAGACGGGTCGACGGACAGTGCCGAGCCAATCAGCTTACGGCTTAGCCCGCTGGCATCCGCACCGCGCTTCAGCATCGCGCCGGAGATCCCACCGCGCACGACATTAACGAACATCAACGGGTCATGGAAAACGCCATCAGGCAACTCGGCTTCACGAGCAAAGTTTTCAACTCTAAGACTGATTTCTGCATTCATAGTTATTTCCTCGTCATTGTGACTTAACTATAGCATTCATTATGACGTTTTCAATCATTCGTCTGGTGGCTCAAACGGTTGGAAAGTCGCCAGACGCGCATAACAAGAGTGGGGAGGATGCCAAGAGTGCGATACACTCTGTGTATAACCGTCTTGACTGAAAAATCCCGTATGTTCGGAAAAACCTGTTTTGCACTGGCACTCACCTGGCTGACGTTGCCTGCACTGGCCGCACTGCCGTCCGTGCTAACGCCGCCTGCTCCGCTGGAAAATATTCGCCAGAGCGGTTTTGTCTATTGCGTCAATGATGTCCTGAACACATTTAATCCGCAGATGGCGCGCAGCGGTGTCACCATTGATACGCTGGCGGCGCAGCTTTACGATCGCCTGCTGGATGTCGATCCTTATACCTATCGTCTGATGCCAGAACTGGCTCAGCGCTGGGAAGTCTCGGACAACGGTTCGACATACCGTTTCTACCTGCGCCGCGATGTGCCGTTTCAGCACACCGCCTGGTTCAGCCCAACCCGCAATATGAACGCCGACGACGTGATATTCAGCTTCCAGCGCATGCTGGACGAAAAGCACCCGTATCATGATGTCAACGGCGGCGAATATCCCTATTTCGACAGCCTGCAATTCGCCGATTCGGTGCAAAGCATCCGCAAGCTGGGCGAGTACAGTATTGAAATCCGGCTCAACAGCCCGGATGCGTCTTTCCTCTGGCATCTGGCCACGCACTACGCACCGATTCTGTCCGCGGAATACGCGCAGCGTCTGGCAAAAGAGGACAAAAAGGAACTGCTGGATCGCGAACCGGTCGGCACCGGTCCTTATCTGCTCGATGAATACCGCAACGGGCAATACATTCGCCTGACGCGCAACGGCGACTATTGGCGCGGCCTGCCACGCATGCGGCAGGTCGTTGTCGATCTCGGCTCCGGCGGGACAGGCCGTTTATCCAAGCTGCTGACGGGTGAATGTGATGTCCTCGCCTATCCGGCGGCCAGCCAGTTGACGATCCTGCGTAACGACCCCCGTCTGCGTCTCTCGCTGCGTCCCGGCATGAACGTCGCCTACCTGGCCTTCAACGTGCGTAAGCCACCGCTGGACGACCGCCGCGTGCGGGAAGCCATCGCACTGGCGATCAATAACGACAGGCTGATGCAGTCGATTTATTACGGCACGGCGGAAACCGCGGCGTCTATTCTGCCCCGTGCATCGTGGGCGTACGACAATGAATCGCAGATTACGGAATATAACCCGCAAAAAGCGCGACAAATCTTGCAGGAACTGGGGCTGACTAACCTCAACCTGCGCCTGTGGGTGCCCAGCGCTTCACAGTCCTACAACCCTAGCCCGCTGAAAACGGCAGAACTGATACAGGCCGATCTGGCGCAAATTGGCGTCACCGTGACCATCGTTCCGGTAGAAGGCCGTTTTCAGGAAGCGCGACTGATGGAGCTTAGCCACGATTTAACGCTGGCAGGCTGGGCAACGGACAGTAACGACCCGGACAGTTTTTTCCGACCGCTGTTAAGCTGCGCGGCGATTCGCTCCCAGAGCAACTACGCGCACTGGTGCGATCCCACGTTTGATGAAGTGCTGCAAAACGCGCTCTCTTCACAGCAGCTTTCTAAGCGGATTGACTATTATCAGCAGGCACAGCGCATTCTGGCGGAACAGTTACCCGTTCTGCCGCTGGCATCGTCATTACGACTGCTGGCTTACCGCTATGACATGAAAGGGCTGGTATTGAGTCCCTTCGGCAATGCCTCGTTCGCGGGCGTCTTCCGCGAAGATCAACAGGCGCAGCAGAAGCCTTCTGCACCGGAAACCGTGGAGGAAGCACAGCCGTGATTATCTTTACCTTGCGACGTCTGGTGTTACTGATAGTGACCTTGTCACTGCTGACGCTGGTTGGCTTTAGCCTCAGCTACTACACGCCCAACGCCCCGCTCAACGGCGCAGCGCTGTTTGATGCCTATCACTTTTACCTCACCAGCCTGCTTCAGGGAGATTTCGGTCGCTCCAGCATTAACGGACAGGCCATCAGCGAGCTGCTGAAAGAAGTGTTCCCAGCCACGATCGAGCTTTGCCTTTTGGCATTTGCGCTCTCGCTGCTGGTCGGTATTCCGCTGGGGATTACCGCTGGCGTGATGCAGAATCGCGGCGCGGACATTGTGATCAGCACGCTGGCGCTCATCGGCTTCTCTCTTCCGGTGTTCTGGCTAGCGCTGCTGCTGACGCTCTTCTTCTCGCTGCACCTCGGCTGGCTGCCGGTTTCAGGCCGCTTCGACCTGCTCTATCAGGTGAAAACCGTCACCGGATTTGCATTGATTGACGCCTGGCTGTCAGATTCGCCACATCGCGGTGAAATGATCGTCAGCGCCATTCGCCACCTGATTTTACCGATTACCGTGCTGGCCGTCGGGCCGACCACCGAAGTGATCCGCCTGATGCGCGTCAGCACCACGGAAATTATTAGCAAAAACTACATTAAAGCGGCAGCGACTCGCGGGCTGTCGCGCTTTACGATCATTCGTCGTCACCTGATTCACAACGCGCTGCCGCCGATTATTCCCAAGCTAGGGTTACAATTTTCCACCATGTTGACGCTGACGATGATTACCGAAGTGGTCTTTAACTGGCCGGGTATAGGTCGCTGGCTGGTGAACGCCATTCGCCAGCAGGACTTCGCGGCAATTTCTGCGGGCGTAATGGTGGTTGGTGCGATGGTCATCACGGTCAACATTCTGTCCGATATTTGGGGCGCCATGGCGAATCCGTTGAAACATAAGGAATGGTATGCCCTACGATAATGTTTATAGCGAAAAGCGGCTGCCTAGCCGACTAGGCGATACCTGGCGGGTATTCCATCAGGACATGCTGGCGATGATTGGGCTATACGGCTTTCTGATCCTGATTGGCCTGTGTCTGTTCGGTAAATTTCTCGCGCCTTATGAAGTTGACCAGCAATTTTTGGGCTATCAATTGCTCCCCCCTTCCTGGTCGCACTACGGTGAAGTGTCGTTCTTTCTCGGCACCGACGATTTAGGCCGCGACCAGCTAAGTCGCCTGCTGAGCGGTGCAGCGCCGACCGTCGGCGCATCGCTCATCGTCACCTACGCGGCAGCGCTGTGCGGCATCGTGCTGGGCGTCTTTGCGGGCGTCACGCGCGGGCTGCGCTCTGCGATGCTCAACCATATTCTGGATACGCTGCTGTCCATTCCGTCGCTGCTGCTGGCGATTGTGGTGATCGCTTTTATCGGCCCCAAGCTAGAACACGCGATGCTCGCCGTCTGGTTGGCGCTCTTGCCACGTATGGTGCGAACTATTTACAGCGCCGTACACGATGAAATGGATAAAGAGTACGTGATCGCCGCGCGTCTTGACGGCGCGTCCACATTTTATCTGGTGTGGTACGTCGTGCTGCCCAATATCGCCGCGCTGCTGGTTTCTGAGTTTACCCGCGCGCTGTCGATTGCCATTCTGGATATTGCCGCGCTGGGCTTTCTCGATTTGGGCGCGCAGCTGCCGACGACCGAATGGGGCGCCCTGCTTGGCAACTCGCTGGAGCTGGTTTATGCCGCTCCCTGGACCGTCATGCTGCCCGGCGCGGCTATCGCGCTGAGCGTGTTAATCGTCAACCTGCTGGGCGACGGCATCCACCGCGCGCTCGTCGCGGAAACGGAATAAGAGGCGACAACTCCCTATGCCATTACTTGATATCCGTAACCTGACGATTGAATTTCTGACCGCCGAGGGCGCGGTAAAAGCCGTCGACCGCGTCAGTATGACGCTGAGTGAAGGTGAAATTCGCGGGCTGGTCGGCGAATCCGGTTCCGGTAAAAGCCTGATCGCTAAAGCCATTTGCGGGATCACCAAAGAAAACTGGCGCGTGACAGCCGATCGCTTCCGCTTCAATGATATCGACCTGCTGCAACTGTCGTCACACGAGCGGCGTAAGCTGGTCGGCCATAACGTCTCCATGATTTTCCAAGAGCCGCAATCCTGTCTCGATCCGTCCGAAAGCGTCGGTAAGCAACTGGTACAGGCGATTCCGGGCTGGACGTACAAAGGCCGCTGGTGGCAGCGGTTTAACTGGCGCAAACGCCGTGCAATTGAACTGCTGCACCGCGTCGGGATTAAAGATCACAAAGATATTATGGGCAGCTATCCCTATGAGCTGAGCGACGGCGAGTGTCAGAAGGTGATGATTGCTATCGCGCTGGCGAACCAACCGCGCCTGTTGATTGCCGATGAACCGACCAACGCGATGGAATCCACCACGCAGGCGCAGATTTTCCGCCTGCTGTCGCGCCTGAACCAGAACAATAACACGACGATTCTGCTCATTAGCCATGACCTGCAAACCATGAGCAAATGGGCCGACCGGATCAACGTGCTCTATTGTGGGCAGACGGTGGAGAGCGCCACCTGTGAAGATTTGATCACCGCGCCACGCCATCCTTATACGCAAGCGCTGATTCGCGCAATGCCCGATTTCGGTCGTTCTCTGCCGCACAAAAGCCGACTGAACACCCTGAACGGAGCGATCCCCTCGCTGGAGCACCTGCCGATTGGCTGCCGGCTTGGCCCACGCTGCCCGTATTCGCAAAAGCAGTGTATGCAAACGCCGCCGCTGCTTTCCGTTAAGAACCACTTATATGCCTGCCACTTCCCGCTCAACATGGAGGAACCGTAATGGTTGAGATGCTGCTTGAAGCCCGCAACCTGACCAAGACGTTCCGCTATCGGACCGGGCTATTCCGCCGTCAGCATGTTGAGGCGGTGAAATCCGTCAGCTTTACGCTGCGTGAACGGCAAACACTCGCCATCATCGGTGAGAACGGATCGGGAAAATCAACGCTGGCTAAAATGCTGTCGGGCATGATCGCGCCGACGTCTGGCGAGCTGGTTATCGACGATCATCCGCTGCACTACGGCGATTACCGCTACCGCAGCCAGCGCATCCGCATGATCTTTCAGGATGCGAGCAATGCCCTCAATCCGCGCCAGCGCATCGGTCAACTGCTGGATGTCCCGCTGCGGCTGAATACCGATCTCAGCGCCGAAGCGCGTGAAAGAGCGATTAATCAGGCGCTGCATCAGGTCGGGCTACGTCCCGATCACGCTTATTACTATCCACATGCACTTGCGCCGGGGCAAAAACAACGTGTCGGTCTGGCGCGGGCGCTGATCCTGCAACCGAAAGTGATTGTCGCCGATGAGGCACTGGCATCACTGGATATGTCTATGCGGTCACAGATTATCAATCTGATGCTGGAGTTACAGGAAAAGCACGGTATCTCTTATATTTACGTGACGCAGCATCTGGGCATGATGAAACACATCAGCGACCAGATTCTGGTGATGCAGGCTGGCGAAGTGGTCGAACGCGGCAGTACCGCCGATGTGTTGTCCGCCCCGCTCCATGACCTGACGAAACGTTTGATTGCCAGCCACTTCGGTGAAGCGCTCAGCGCCGACGCCTGGCGACGCGACGGCGCACAACGTTAATCTCCGCGCACTACGGCAGCATCCCCGAGACAGCCACAGGGCTGTGGAAAAAGGCGGATACTGCTCGGAGTACCCCTACCGTCCCCAACATGGTAGAATTGCGCGGTTTATTCATCTCGGTCGTCACTTGCCACGTAGGTTTACGGGTACAAAGGTGGCGATCGCAGCAACAATGATCACAAGGATTACTGCTATGGGTTTTCTTACCGGTAAGCGCATTCTGGTAACAGGTGTTGCCAGCAACCGTTCTATTGCCTACGGTATTGCACAAGCAATGCAGCGCGAAGGTGCCGAACTGGCCTTCACGTATCAGAACGACAAATTGAAAGCACGCGTTGAAGGCTTTGCCAGCGAACTGGGTTCCAGCATCGTTCTGCCGTGTGATGTCGCTGAAGATGCCAGCATCGAAGCACTGTTTACCGAACTGGCTAACGTATGGCCGAACTTTGATGGCTTCGTGCACTCCATTGCTTACGCACCGGGCGACCAACTGGACGGTGACTACGTGGATGCCGTTACCCGTGAAGGTTTCAGCATTTCTCACGATATCAGTTCTTACAGCTTCGTCGCGATGGCGAAAGCCTGCCGTAAAATGCTGAACCCGAACTCTGCGCTGGTTACCCTGTCCTACCTGGGTGCTGAGCGTGCCATCCCTAACTACAACGTCATGGGTTTGGCAAAAGCGTCTCTGGAAGCGAACGTTCGTTACATGGCGAATGCAATGGGTGCTCAGGGCGTGCGCGTTAACGCCATCTCTGCGGGCCCGATTCGTACACTGGCTGCCTCCGGCATCAAAGACTTCAAGAAAATGCTGTCGCATTGCGAAGCCGTTACGCCAATCCGCCGTGTCGTTACCATTGAAGACGTGGGCAACTCTGCTGCGTTCCTGTGTTCCGATCTGGCCGCCGGTATCTCCGGTGAAGTTCTGCACGTTGACGGCGGCTTCAGCATCGCTGCCATGAACGAGCTGGAACTGAAGTAAGTCATCAAAAGTAGCCTATCTCGGATAGGCTACTTCTCCCCTACAAAGCACATCTATTCACTATCCTCTTCTTTCCTTAATTGCCGTTATTCAAAAAACATCTCCTGTCACTCAAGCTATTGATGACATTCTCAATTTCACCCATTACATTTAATATAACCATTTCAAGTAAAATAATTAAATAATAAATCAAGAAATTAAAAACGATTTATTTAAAAATTAATTTCATTGCTAGTTAATTATTTTTGGTAATACAATCACTTCGTACTTGTAAAAATAAAGTAAAATAAATATTATGAAATCCGAGTAAGTTAAATTCCTTCCTCAACCAAATTAAATCGCCTGCTATGCAATTCCTATTGTGTATATTATTAAAATAAGGACGTTCCATGAGTAATAGTAATGAGTTGAATTCAACTAATAATGTCATTAACGTTATTGTTATTATCGACACAGATCGTGTTATGAGCGACTTTTCATTCAGTGCTGCCAGCAAGGATCAAGCCCATCCAACGCCAATTGGTCATCAGTATTCCTATATGGTTGCCCCTAACCAGTCTGTCGTCTCAGGGGAAGGGACTGGCGATCTCAACATTAAAGCAAATCGTGATGATGTTATTCGCTGGACAGGCCTTTCAGAATCTGCCAATTCAGACTCAAGCGTATTGATTTATGGGTTACCGCGATATGCAGGCGACACGGTTTTTACTGGAGTTGAATTTGTTAATAGCGGACGTTTAGAGGCAGAACCTCGGGAAACCAATAATACCTCACCGCTTCCTGTTACGTTCACTGAACAAAAACACTGGTACGCTCAGGCAACAATAAGTAAATTAGGGACAGAACAGTATCAGGTACAATTCGCCTTGTATTATCGTCCACATGGCGGAAATCAAGAACTCTATGGTTATTTCCAATGGGATCCAACCATCACGGTAAAAAATTAAAAACACATCGCCAGTAATAGCATTATAAAATGGATGGCCGGTTTTTATTGGTCATCCATTTATTTTTTGGTCACGTATTCAACTCGGTGATCGTCAGGTAGAATGTTCATCTGTTTTCCTAAATATTTAGAAGAAGAGCCTGATGGCAACGGTTGAGGTAAAATGCCCGTTTTGTGAGCAAACAGACCC
>NZ_JAUMIO010000030.1:0-43473 GCF_032905925.1 Pectobacterium sp. HCp5_1 | reverse complement strand
GACTGAATCGTAAAACTATCGGGTACTCAAAATCAGTGGAAATGCATGACAAGATAATCGGCACATTCATCGAACGTGAACATTATCTGCAATGACCTGATCTACATATTGAATACGTGACCCGAAATAGTATCAAGCTTATTTCAAGGTGCAAAATCATTAATCAGGCACTGACAAGTTATTTGGGCCACATCGCGCATATAGGCCTGCGCTTGCTTGCTGAGCATTCCTTTCACTAGCAATCGTTTCTGAAAATCACGGACCTCATAGCATTCATGTTTGCGCTTCTGCCAGTCTTTCAATATTTTTACCCGATAGCGTCTGAATTTTACTAACTCCAGTATACTCGGTTTTGAGTTACTGTGTGTTTTCCTTATTCTGCGCAGGCCTGAAATAATTTCGATTCGGATTAACGCATTTTGAGAACAAGACATCATTTCGATGGCAATATAATGTAGAGTCGCGTTCGCATTGTTCCAGGAAACTATATCCTCTGACGGAGGTTCTACATTACGCAGACGTTTATCATACTCATCTGAACATAGAAGTAAGCGGTTCCCGTACTTATACATTGTCACGTAACGCTGTAATTTATCAACCTCACTTGAATCGCCCCACTTTTCTGCTTTCTCAATACTCTGCATAAACTGGTTTTCAATGATGGTTGCCTGTTTATTCTGTCGCTCAGTAAGCCTAGCATGTACCTCACGCAGGTTGCTTTTTAAGCTATCAACGGTAGCGCTAAGTTGATCGCTAACACCACGACTCTTTATCATTTCGCTTAGGTAAGGGTCATCCTTTCTGGCCTGAACAATAGAGCCGTATCCATAAGTTCCCGGAGGTAGAGTGTCTGTATCTACAAACGCATCAGCAACCACCTTTAAGCAGCATTCTGGCAATAAAAAATCATTTGGTGCTACGGTGTTTGGGGGCCGGTCATTAGAAAATAGATCAAGGCCAAGTGTTGAGAAAAAAGTTGCGACCAGCTCTGAACAGAATGCTCCCCTAGTGCCTTTATCAATACGGAAGCACTCTACTGTTTGAGCTAGACCTTTAAAGAGAATATGATAAGGGGTTGGTAACGTAACGGCTTCAAGCAACCGTGGCACAGCTGAATAAGTTTTGAAAAAATCATTTTTCTGGAGCTGTATTGACGCTTGAAGCATCTGGGCAGCATCAATATTTTTACATTCAGGGTGACGCAGTAAAACCCAGTTCTTAGGATTATCAGGAATACAATATACCGTCTCAGAGGTCGACAGTCCTTCCTGGTAAAGACTCATTGGAATGATAGAGGTGAATCCGACTCCGGCTGTGTCAGATTCAGCAAGGAAAAGATCTGTGAAATCGGCATTCCCTACCGGAATCCAAATAGCGGCGTGAGAATATTGACCACCACTCATCATAACGATCAATGAGCTAAATGGATTGTTTCCACGCACCAACAGAACGTCGCCGGGTTGCAATTTGCTTTTTCTGAGCAGAGGACCGCAACCTTGCAATTCGTTGAGATCAAGCTTAATAGATGCTGAATTGTGCATTAGCATTCCTTATGAAATATCAGTCACCTTGCTAATTAACCAATTGTAATTTAAATCAACTTGTAAATATAAATACAGCAATTTCTTGGGACTGTGCGGATAAAACATCTGATTGCGTACCCACAGGTTGCCCCCTACTGCAGTGACCTGCTCCCCAGTGATTAACACACGACAATGCAAGGCTCAAAGCATGAGAGATTTTTGAAGTTGTAATTCATGCTGCTGCTCCGCTCACAATGTCGGTGTAGCGGGGGTATCGACGAAAACACGTTCGTCAGCTGCGTTGCTGGAGGGTACTCTTTCGACTGCCAAGACATCAACTACCATATTTTTCATGGAAAGCTTGACTTCGATGATTCACTGTACAGTACGCATTCTATGTGCTGGACCAGACCGTATTTACAAATATCATTGTATTTTTCTTTGGGCAGCCGCTATGGCATATGGATTAGGTGCTACTCTGTCTTATGTTTCCCCCAGAACTGCGTTCACATCGACTAAATGTCTCAATAAACTGCCGCTTCCGTATCTGAAGGGATGATGAGAATCAGCTCTACGTGGAATTTGAGCAGCGCGGATTCATAACGCCGAGTCAGTACCCGCGCTGCTGAAATTATACCTCGACAGTGACCTGAACCCACCCATCAAGCTTATCCGCCCAATCCTGCATCATCACTTTGCGTTCATCAAGATAAGTCGCGTGGTTATACGTGCGGCGAACATTGTTGGTATCAGCATGTGCAAGTTGAGCCTCGATAGCATCAGGCCGATAGCCCATCTCGTTTAACCGTGTGCTGCCTGTGGTTCTGGTAGCATGAGGGCTATAAATTCCGCTCCAGCCGAGGCTTTTAAGTAGCTGGCGTAGTGAGTGAGATGTCATCGGGCCACGTGGGTTATCTCGGCCCGGAAAAAGGTGCTGTCGATGCCCGGTAAATCCCTGTAGCGTTCTGAGCATGTTGACCGCTTGGGAGGGAAGGGGAATAACGTGTTCTCTGCGGGCTTTCATTCGCGTTGCCGGAATGGTCCACAGTGCATTATCGAGATCGAACTCTGCCCATTCTGCCTCGGTAACTTCGGCGGGTCGCGCCAGCGTCCACCACATCAGCCACATGCAATAGTTAACCTGGTATGAGCCGCGACTGTTGTCAAAGCAGCTTAATAGCTTCCCGATTTGCTGCGGATTCAATGCCTGTTTGTGCTGCGTTTTGTTTGCCGGAAGTGCCTTGCGAACAGGCCAGACAGGATCGCTGTCTGCTCTGAGGGTCGCTACCGCTAGCTCGAAAACCGATGAAATGGTACGGCGTGCTTCAGCGGCTACTGTTGGTGCGCCGCGTTTAGCCGTTTCCTGAAGAATTTTAAGAATGTGATGCGGGGTGATTTCCCTGATAGGAAGTTTGCCGATGGCAGGGAAAACCACACGCTCCAGCATATCAAGGCGGCGCGTTTTGGTGATGTCGGCCCAGTCTTTCATCTGCAACCACTCTTTGGCAATAAGCTCAAAGGTGTTGGAGGCATCGTTAACCTTGCGGATTTTATCTAGCTGTCTGGCCTGTGCCGGGTTGACCCCTTCAGTGACTTGCTTGCGTGCTTGCTCGCATTTCTCCCGCGCCTCGGCGAGTTTTACCGTTGGATATTCGCCCAGCGCAAACATGCTAGATTTGCCGTTGAGTTTAAACCGATAGCGCCATGCCTTTTTGCCGTTGGGTTTCACTTCGAGGTAGAGACCGTTGAAGTCATTGAGTCGATATAGTTTTTCTTTCGGCTTGGCAGTGCGGCATTGAGTATCAGTGAGCATAGCGAGTCCTTGTCTATTTCTTATACCGCTATTGTACTCACCTAAAATGTAGATGGAAACTGCTTGTACTCATGCCTGTACTCATTTTTGACTGCGCTGTCATGAGATAATATGAGACACCATGAAAGCAAAAATCCACGCAAGCGCATGGATTTTATGGGATTTGTTAGTCTTTATGCGATGCTGTGATATCGCATGAGACAACAGAAGCTATTTAGACGTTGAACAGGAAGTTCATCACATCGCCATCTTTAACGATGTATTCCTTGCCTTCTGAGCGCATTTTTCCGGCTTCTTTCGCGCCTTGTTCACCTTTGTAGGTGATGAAGTCTTCATAGGCGATAGTCTGGGCGCGGATGAAGCCTTTTTCGAAGTCGGTGTGAATCTTACCAGCGGCCTGCGGGGCGGTAGCGCCGACAGGGATGGTCCAGGCACGAACTTCTTTCACGCCAGCGGTGAAGTAAGTTTGCAGGTTCAGCAGCTCATAGCCTGCACGAATTACGCGGTTCAGACCCGGCTCTTCTAACCCTAACTCAGCCATAAATTCTTCACGGTCAGCATCGTCCAGCTCGGCAATATCCGATTCAACGGCAGCGCAGACGGCCACAACGACAGAACCTTCAGCGGCCGCGATTTCACGCACTTTATCGAGGTATGGATTGTTTTCGAAACCGTCTTCGTTGACGTTGGCGATGTACATCGTTGGTTTCAACGTCAGGAAGCTCAGGTAGCGGATGGCTGCTTTATCTTCATCGCTTAAATCCAGCGAGCGCAGCATGCCTGCGTTTTCCAACTGCGGTAAACATTTCTCCAGCGCGGCCAGCTCAGCTTTAGCATCTTTATCGCCGCCTTTGGCTCTCTTCTGCACGCGATGAATGGCGCGTTCACAGGTGTCGAGGTCAGACAGTGCTAATTCAGTGTTGATGACTTCGATGTCATCAGCTGGATCAACTTTGTTGTTGACGTGGATGATGTTGTCGTTTTCGAAGCAGCGTACAACGTGGCCGATGGCTTCCGTTTCACGAATGTTAGTCAGGAACTGGTTACCCAAACCTTCACCTTTGGACGCGCCTTTTACCAGACCGGCGATATCAACAAATTCCATGGTGGTAGGGAGGATACGCTGTGGCTTAACGATTTCAGCCAGCTTGTCCAGACGTGGATCGGGCATCGGTACTACGCCAGTGTTCGGCTCGATGGTACAAAACGGGAAGTTGGCCGCTTCGATGCCGGCTTTGGTCAGCGCATTGAACAGAGTGGATTTACCGACGTTAGGCAGCCCAACGATACCGCATTTGAATCCCATGTTTATATCACCTTAAATAACTTATTAATCAGGCAATTACTATCTCTTGCCTGTCAGAATGGAAATATTTCGGCCGATTATACACGGAATGGCGATTTATCTCGATCTGCCATCCGCATTCTGACCAGATTATGCCGCTTTGAAGGCATGCAAGCGGTTCATCGCTTTGATCATGTCTTCTTTCATCAGAATTTCTGTGCAGCGTACGGCTTCGTCAATGGCATCGTCGATCAACGTCTGTTCGCTCGTCGGCGGTTTGCCCAGCACAAAACCGGTCACTTTGCTTTTATCACCCGGATGGCCGATACCGATGCGTAAACGATGGAAGTTTGGGTTGTTCCCCAATTTACTGATGATGTCTTTCAGACCGTTATGGCCGCCGTGTCCGCCGCCCAGCTTAAGTTTGGCAATTCCCGGTAATAAATCCAGCTCATCGTGTGCAACCAGAATTTCATCAGGCTGGATGCGGTAGAAGGTGGCCATTGCCGCGACGGCTTTGCCGCTCAGGTTCATGAACGTGGTGGGAACCAGCAGACGTACATCTTGCCCAGCCAGATTCAGACGGGAGGTGTAACCAAAAAATTTGCTTTCTTCTTTCAGCGGCTGACGGTAAGTGTCCGCCAGACGATCGACAAACCAGGCACCCGCATTATGGCGGGTGGCGGCGTATTCAGCGCCGGGATTCGCCAGGCCAACAATTAATTTAATGCTGCTCACGGTATATTCCAGATTACGTGCTTAAACTGACGCAGGGTAGCGTGATAAACGAAAGCGCTAGTTTACACACCGCATGAGGTATAGCCAAATATCGGTGTTGGAATGTAAAAATAATGTTATTTGTTTAGTGATGTGATTATTCGGATTTTTGTCTATTTGTTTGTTTAAACGTAAAAAAATATTAATCATTCCCCTTATCTGTGATCCCTCCCGCAATCATCTAAGTACGTTATTGTCTATAATTACATCAATAATAAGACAGTAAACAGTAATGGCACTCCGATTCATCCACAGAATTAATCTGGAGGTGGCAGATGAAACGCAAGAACGTGACAGTACTAGGTAATGTATTGATGGGTATCGGGATGATCATGATGATCGGCGGCATCGGTTTTTCTATCGCCAGCCAGTTCCCGAAACTGAATGTTCCCGAATATATGACTTACATTGATCTGGTCAGTATTTTTTCTGGCGCAATATTTTGGTTGGCGGGGGCGCGTATTAGCGGGCGTGAAGAAGTCGCGGATCGTTACTGGTGGGTTAAACACTTTGATAAGCGTTGTCGCCGCCAGCGCCATCAATAACCGTTAATTACCCATAAGTATTAATACGCTATAAGCATTAATGAAAATGAACAATAGAGCCGCTGTAGCCTCGCTATGGCGGTTTTTTGTTTTTTTCACGTATACACTAAATAATTCGAGTTTCAGGCAGGCGGCAAGGGAAGGAATCCCGATGAGCTTACTTAAGTAAGTGATTCGGGTGACAAATCTGCCAGGAGCAGATTTGAACGCTGTTAGCAGCGGCCCTTTAGGGCGAGGCCCACGACGGGCCGAGTATTTAAACGAAGCCAACGCACATGCAACTTGAAGTATGACGTGTAGAGAAATAAGAAAGCCACCTTGTTACAGGTGGCTCCCTCATTATCGTTTTTGATCGATTACTCGATCAGCGGCGATTAATGTTCAAACATTGCAGAAATGGATTCTTCGTTGCTGATACGACGAATCGCTTCGGCCAACATACCGGACAGCGTCAGCGTACGAACATTCGGCAGTGAACGAATGTTTTCCGCCAGCGGAATGGTATCGCAGACAATCACTTCATCAATTACAGAGTTCTTGATGTTCTCGTAAGCATTGCCTGAGAAGATCGGGTGTGTGGCATAAGCGAATACACGTTTAGCCCCACGTTCCTTCAGCGCTTCCGCCGCTTTGCACAGTGTGCCGCCGGTGTCGATCATATCGTCAACCAGCACACAGTCACGGCCAGCGACGTCACCGATGATGTGCATCACCTGAGAAACGTTGGCACGCGGACGGCGCTTGTCGATGATCGCCATGTCGGTGTCGTTCAGCAGTTTAGCGATTGCGCGGGCACGCACAACGCCACCGATATCTGGAGAAACCACGATCGGGTTTTCCAGATTCTGTTGCAACATGTCTTCCAGCAGGATCGGGCTACCGAATACGTTATCTACCGGGACATCGAAGAAACCCTGAATCTGCTCAGCGTGCAGATCCACAGTCAGAACACGGTCAACACCCACGCTGGACAGGAAGTCAGCAACGACTTTCGCGGTGATTGGCACACGTGCGGAACGCACGCGACGATCCTGACGGGCATAGCCGAAGTAGGGGATAACGGCGGTAATACGTCCCGCGGAAGCGCGACGCAGAGCATCGACCATCACAACCAGTTCCATCAGGTTGTCATTGGTGGGTGCACAGGTGGACTGGATGATGAAAATATCACCACCGCGTACATTTTCATTGATTTGCACGCTGACTTCGCCATCGCTAAAACGACCGACAGCGGCGTCGCCAAGGCTAGTGTACAAACGGTTGGCAATACGTTGTGCTAGTTCCGGGATGGCGTTACCAGCAAAAAGCTTCATATCAGGCACGAGAAGAACCTCAGGCTTGCGTCCAGAGAAATATTGCACCTGCCAAGCAAGGAAGAACAACAGGTACAACATGCATACGGGTGTATGAATTAAGTTTGCTACAGACTGGCCGCATGGCAGCCGGTGTGTGGCAAAACCTAACGTTGCCCAGAAAGCGTACGGTGTAGCGGAGAGATATTAACACCTCTCGCGACGAAACCGTTTAACCATTCTGGGGCCTGGTCAAGCACCTGACGGGCTGCGAACTCGGTGTCAAACTCTGCAAACACACAAGCCCCCGTTCCAGTCAGGCGCGCCGGGGCATATTCTAGCAGCCATGAAAGTAGCTGTTCAACCTCACGAAAACGTTTTCTTGCGATAGCTTCACAATCATTGACGAAGGTCTGGTTTAATAAAGTTTCTAAATCACGAATTGGCGAATTCCGCGTCAACTCAGGATCGCCGAAAATCAACGGCGTGGCAATACTCACGCCAGGGTGAGCGACCAGATACCATTTTTCTGGCGGATTTGCGGGGGTTAACTGCTCGCCAATGCCTTCGGCAAAGGCAGAATGCCCACGAACAAAGACGGGAACATCTGCACCTAATTGCAGCCCCAGTTCGGCCAACGTATCCACGCTCAGCCCGCTTTGCCACAAATGGTTGAGAGCGACCAAAACGGTCGCTGCATTGGATGAACCACCGCCCAGCCCGCCGCCCATCGGCAGGCATTTCTCAATACTGATGTCTGCGCCGAACCGAGCAGGGCGAATATCGTAGCGTTCGCAGTGCTGCTGTAATAAGCGTGCGGCGCGGACGATCAGGTTTTTCTCGTTCTCTACACCGTCGACAGGGGTAAGCAGGTTAATCTGGTCGTCATCACGTGGCCGAATCGTCAAAGTGTCACCGTAATCCAGAAACTGGAATAGCGTTTGCAGCAGGTGATACCCGTCTTTTCTCTGGCCGGTAATATAAAGAAACAGGTTCAGTTTGGCGGGGGCAGGCCATGTCTCGATAACCGTCGGTTGCATCGCTTATTTAACCATCCAATTATTCATCTTCAGCTTAATACGCTGTTCACCCTGAACCAGCTCCAGACTGGTTGGCAGCGGAGGCGTTAACTCGGTGTTGTAGCTCTGATAGCTGACGTTCCAGTTTTGGTTGCCCTGGCGATAGGTGATGGTTTTTAGCAGATAGCGTTCGTCCAGCGTGAATTCGGTGGCGTCACCTGGGATGCCGAGGATCCACTGGCGCAGATTATTCAGCGGGATCGCCATGCCGGTCAGTTGCTGAATCATGTATTCGGCATCTTTACCCACATAACGCTTACCCTGATTGTCGGTGATTTGCACGCCGTCAGGCTGGGCACGCAGTTCTAATTCGGTGCTGCCGAGCGGGTTGGTCAGCAGCAGTCGATAACGTTGCGGCGGTGTGTCCTGCCAGAAGAAATTGGCTGATACTCTTTTACTATCGGAGATATAGGCAAAAGCGCCGCGTGTCTGATATTGGCTGAGTTGCTGGACCTTTTGCTGATGCTGTTGCCACTCTGGCGAGGTAGGGCTTTTACCCGTTTGGGTCGGTTGATTAATGCTACAGGCGGCAAGCAATACGCTGGCTAAAGGCAGTAAACGCAGGCATCGGACGGTTTTGGTTGGCATGTCGGTCGTATCCTGTAAATGAACGAAGTCCGTGAAATACGTCACGCTAACGGGCTTACCGCTCAGCGTCAATGATTGTTATTCGTTAATGACGTTTATTGTTTTTTGTCAAAAAGTGACTACCTCAGACGAGGTGTATCGCGTGCTGTCGCTTTTCTTGCACTCCTGCATCAAGTAGAATGCGGTTCAAACGAAATCCATACTAAGACCGGTATTACTCAGAAACAGCCTAATGACCCTGCTTGCGCTTGGTATTAATCACAAAACCGCACCGGTTTCTCTGCGTGAACGTGTTGTGTTCTCACCAGATAAACTCGGGGTGGCCCTCGACAGTCTGCTACAGCAACCGCTGGTGCAGGGCGGCGTTGTGCTGTCTACCTGCAATCGCACGGAACTCTACCTTAGCGTTGACGAACAGGAAAACCAGCGTGAGCAGTTGATTCGCTGGCTGTGTGAATATCATCAATTGCGCCCGGAAGAGGTCAACGGCAGCCTGTACTGGCATCAGGATAATGCCGCCGTTAGCCATTTGATGCGCGTGGCCAGCGGTCTGGATTCTCTGGTCTTAGGCGAACCGCAGATTTTGGGGCAGGTGAAGAAGGCGTTTGCCGAATCACAGCGTGGTCACTCCTTGTCCAGCGAGCTGGAGCGGCTGTTCCAGAAATCCTTTACCGTTGCCAAACGTGTTCGTACGGAAACGGATATCGGCGCCAGCGCGGTGTCGGTGGCATTTGCCGCCTGTACGCTGGCGCGGCAGATTTTTGAATCACTGTCGGATGTCACGGTGCTGCTGGTTGGTGCTGGAGAAACCATTGAACTGGTCGCTCGCTATCTTCGCGAGCACAAAGTGCAGAAAATGGTGATCGCGAACCGCACCCGTGAACGCGCGCAGGCGCTGGCAGCGGAAGTGGGCGCAGAAGTCATCACGCTGGCAGAGCTGGACGAACAGCTCGTTCAGGCCGATATCGTGATCAGTTCAACGGCAAGTACGTTGCCGATTATCGGAAAAGGGATGATGGAACGGACGCTGAAGGCGAGACGGAATCAGCCAATGCTGATGGTGGATATTGCGGTTCCGCGCGATATTGAGCCAGAAGTCGGCAAATTGCCGAACGTTTATCTCTACAGTGTGGACGATCTGCACGCCATCATTCAGCATAACCTTGCGCAGCGCAAAGCAGCGGCGGTTCAGGCTGAATCTATCGTGCAGCAGGAAAGCTCTGACTTCATGGCGTGGCTGCGTGCGCAGTCCGCGGTGGAGACCATTCGCGATTATCGTGCTCAAGCCGATGAATTGCGTGCGGAAATGACGGCCAAGGCGCTGGCCGCCATCCAACAAGGCAATGACGTTGAAGCGGTGATTCAGGAACTGACACACCGTTTAACCAACCGTCTGATTCACGCGCCGACCAAATCCCTTCAGCAAGCCGCTCGTGACGGCGACCAACATCGGTTACAAATTTTACGTGACAGCCTTGGGCTGGACTAGCATTCATCTCTATTACAGGATTTAACCGCCCGCATGAAGCCTTCTATTGTTGCTAAACTGGAAGCGTTACAAGAACGCCATGAAGAAGTCCAGGCGTTACTCGGTGAGCCCAGCGTCATCGCTGATATGGATCGCTTTCGCACGTTGTCGCGAGAATATGCGCAGCTCACTGATATTACCCGCTGTTTCCAGCAATGGCAGCAGGCGCAAGAGGATCAGCAAACCGCAGAAATGATGCTGGATGATCCTGAAATGCGCGATATGGCGCAGGAAGAGTTGAAAGAAAGCAAAGCGACGATTGAAGCACTGGAGCAGCAGCTTCAGGTGCTGTTGTTGCCGAAAGATCCCGACGATGAGCGCGGCTGTTTTCTGGAAGTACGCGCCGGAACGGGCGGTGACGAAGCGGCGATCTTTGCCGGCGACTTGTTCCGTATGTACAGCCGTTATGCTGAATCACGCCGCTGGCGCGTTGAGGTGGTAAGCGCCAGCGATGGCGAACATGGCGGCTATAAAGAAGTTATCGCCAAAATCTCCGGTGATGGTGTGTACGGTCAGCTCAAATTTGAATCCGGCGGTCATCGCGTTCAGCGCGTTCCCGCGACGGAATCTCAAGGACGCATTCATACCTCGGCCTGTACAGTCGCCGTGATGGCGGAAGTGCCGGAAGCGGAGATGCCGGACATCAATCCGGCGGATTTACGCATCGATACCTTCCGCTCTTCTGGCGCGGGCGGTCAGCACGTTAACACCACCGATTCCGCTATCCGTATTACCCACTTGCCAACCGGTATTGTCGTGGAGTGTCAGGACGAGCGTTCACAGCACAAAAACAAAGCCAAAGCGCTGTCGGTGTTGGGGGCGCGTATTCGTGCCGCAGAAGTGCAGAAACGTCAGCAGGAAGAAGCGTCAACCCGCCGTAATCTGCTCGGCAGCGGCGATCGTTCTGACCGTATTCGTACCTACAATTTCCCACAGGGAAGGGTGACCGATCACCGTATTAACCTGACGCTGTACCGACTGGATGAAGTCATGGAAGGGAAACTGGATACGCTGATTCAACCGGTTGTGCAAGAATACCAGGCCGATCAGCTTGCTGCGTTGTCCGAGCAGGAATAATGACGTATCAGGATTGGTTAATTTCTGCCGCGGCGCAGCTCGCGGCGGGAGAAAGCCCGAAGCGAGATGCGGAAATTCTGCTGGGATTTGTGACTGGCAAGTCCCGCACGTTCCTGCTGGCGTTTGGTGAAACTGAGCTGAACGCGGCTGAACAGCAGCAGTTAACTGACCTGCTGCTGCGTCGTGAACAGGGGGAACCTATCGCCTATTTGATCGGCGTGCGCGAGTTCTGGTCACTACCGCTGGCCGTGTCGCCCGCCACGCTGATTCCTCGTCCCGATACCGAATGTCTGGTCGAACAAGCCTTGCTACGCTTGCCTCAAACACCGTGTGCTGTGCTGGATCTGGGCACGGGAACCGGCGCGATTGCGCTGGCGCTGGCGAGTGAACGGCGTGATTGCCGGGTGACTGGCGTTGATGTTCAACCCGATGCCGTTGCGTTAGCGACAAAAAACGCCCAGCAATTGGGGCTCGACAACGCCCATTTCTTATCCGGAAGCTGGTATTCGCCGCTTGATCACACGCGCTTTGCGCTTATCGCCAGTAACCCCCCGTATATTGATGCCGATGATGTGCATCTGTCGCAGGGCGATGTCCGTTTTGAACCCGCCAGCGCGCTGATTGCCGCCGACAACGGACTGGCGGATTTACGCACTGTTATTGAATCTGCGCCGCATTATTTGGACGACGGTGGCTGGCTGCTGCTGGAACATGGCTGGCAGCAGGCTGATGTGGTGCGTCAGCTATTGCAGGCCCGAGGATTTACACAAATAGAAACCTGTCAGGACTACAGTGGCAATGACCGCGTGTCGTTAGGACGCTGGTCGGATGCCCCAATTTATTAGGAGCAATGGACGTGATAACTCTTTATCCAGCCACGATATATCTGCATCTGGCAACGGTTGGCATTAGTATTTCCCTGTTTGTGATTCGTTTTTTTTGGCTGTGCCGACAATCCGCTATGCTGCAACAGCGCTGGGTGAAAATCCTGCCGCATATTAACGACACCTTGTTATTAATCAGCGGTATTGGTTTAATCATGCTTAGCCATACGTATCCGTTTACTCCCGAGCAAAGCTGGCTGACGGAAAAACTGTTTGGCGTTATCATTTATATCCTTCTTGGCGCTATCGCCTTGGGGAAACGCCCTCGTAGCCAGAACGTTCGCTGGTTGGCGTTTGTATCTGCTTTAATATGCTTTGGTGTGGTCGTGCTGCTGGCACTGACGCAGTCACCGTTGCTGATGGAATAATTATGAGTGCTATTGCTGATTTTGAATTCAACCAGTCACTGCTAAGTGATGGTGTCGTGTTGGTTTCACAGGCGATTCGCCGCGACTTTCCCGCTCAGGATGTGCGGCAAAATCTGCAACAGTTGGTTGAGAACGCTCGGGCTGCTATTCCTGACGACCTTGAGCAAGATCTTCAGCTTGAAAAGCTGATTGAGCTGTTTTATCACACCTGGGGATTCGGCGGTGCGGGCGGTGTTTATCGTCTTTCTGATGCGCTGTGGCTGGATCAGGTGCTTGAATCTCGCCAGGGCATGCCCGTATCGCTTGGCGTTATCTTTTTGCATATCGCCAATGAGCTTGGCCTGCCGCTGATGCCGGTGATTTTCCCGACGCAGCTGATTCTGCGCGCCGACTGGCTCGACGAAGAAATGTGGCTGATCAATCCGTTAAATGGCGATACGTTGAGTGAGCATGTGCTGGAAGTCTGGCTGAAAGGTAATATCGGCCCGTCAACCCGTCTGCTCGATGAAGATCTGGATGAAGCTGAGAACGTCCTGATCGTGCGTAAAATGCTCGACACGCTGAAAGTCGCTCTGATGGAAGAAAAGCAGATGGAGCTGGCGTTGAGAGCCAGCGAAGCGGTGCTGCAGTTTGACCCGGACGATCCGTATGAAATCCGCGATCGCGGCCTGATTTATGCTCAACTGGATTGCGACCATATTGCGCTGTCCGATCTCAACTATTTCGTTGAACAGTGCCCAGAAGATCCGGTGAGTGAAATGATAAAAGTGCAGATTCACTCGATAGAGCAGAAACAGATTGTCTTGCATTAAAAAAACAGTCTTACATTAAGAAACCGTTTTGCAGTAATGCTACGTTAATTTATTTCCCGACATGAAGGTAAAAGTATGACGAATAAAGTGGTCAAGATAGGGGATATCCCCGTCGCCAACGATCTGCCTTTTGTGCTGTTTGGCGGCATGAATGTTCTTGAATCACGCGATCTGGCGATGCGCATTTGTGAGCATTACGTCACGGTCACGCAGAAGTTGGGCATTCCTTACGTGTTCAAGGCGTCATTCGATAAGGCTAATCGTTCCTCTATTCACTCTTACCGTGGTCCTGGTCTGGAAGAAGGGATGAAAATCTTCCAGGAACTGAAACAGACCTTTGGCGTAAAAATTATCACTGACGTGCATGAATCGCATCAGGCTCAGCCCGTTGCCGATGTGGTTGATGTGATCCAGCTTCCTGCGTTTTTGGCACGCCAAACCGATCTGGTGGAAGCGATGGCGAAAACCGGTGCGGTGATCAACGTGAAAAAACCGCAGTTCGTCAGCCCGGGTCAAATGGGGAACATCGTCGATAAATTCATCGAAGGTGGCAACGATCAGGTGATTCTGTGCGATCGCGGCAGCAACTTCGGTTACGACAATCTGGTTGTCGATATGCTGGGCTTCAATGTCATGAAGCAGGCTTCCAACGGTGCGCCGGTGATTTTTGACGTTACACATGCGCTACAGTGCCGTGACCCGTTTGGTGCAGCGTCCGGTGGCCGTCGCGGACAGGTAACTGAACTGGCGCGTGCTGGTATGGCTGTCGGTCTGGCAGGGCTATTTATTGAAGCTCACCCGGATCCTGGGAATGCGAAGTGTGATGGTCCGTCTGCGCTGCCGCTGGACAAACTGGAGCCGTTCTTGCAGCAGATCAAAGCGATTGACGATCTGGTAAAAAGCTTCCCAGAACTGGATACCAGTAAGTAATCTTACTCAAACAAAAACCCGCGATATCGCGGGTTTTTGTGTTTATAACGTTCGTCGTTTTCTACGACACAGCGCGATGGCTGTTATTTATAAAGGTCGGCGCTGATCGTGAGGTTGTTGCCTTTACCTTCCCACTGTCTCGTGATGTGGTAGTACTTGGCACCTTTCTCGCCTGCGCGTTTAGCAACGGCTTCAGACACCTGCGTCATGTTGGTGTAGTTGCCGCGGAATTTAATCGAATCGAAAGGCACCATCTGCGCTGCAGTAGCATTGTTCAGTTCCTGAATCTTGGAACCATCTGCTAACGTTACCGTGTAACGTCCACCTTTTGACGACTGCGTTTCGAAGAAATTACCTACGTTGCGGCTAGGGCTGCCAGAGTTGGCAACACCAGGGATTTCCACCTTGGCGGCTTCTGCACCACCCGCAGCCAGCGCCGCACGGCCTGCATCAGAATCCGCTGGAATGACGTCGGTGCTCTGGGTTTGGCGCTTCGGTGCGTCGGCTTTATAAATGTAGGCAGTAATTTTTTGGTTGCCGCTATTCGAGTTCACATCAACCTGACGAACGATGTAGAACGAATCGGCATTTTTCTCTTTTGCTGCTTTCGCAATAGCGTCGTTGACGTCCGGTTGGCTGCGGAAGAATCCGCCAACGGTGACGGTGTCATAGGGTTCCAATCCATACGCCACATCTTTTGGCAGCTCTTTCACGCCGTAGAAGGTGCGGAATTGGACATCCTGATTCGCCTTTGGCGCATCTTTGCGATACAGATCAACCGTGACATTCCAGTTGCCGCTCGAATTAGCGTCATCCATCGCTTGTACATAAAACGACTCTGCGCCCAGCTTGTCGGCTCGTTTTGAGGCTGCGGCTACCGCTTCATTGATCGCGTTAAAACGTCCTTTAAACGTAATTCGTTCAAAGGGTTGCAGGGATTCTGCCTGTTCAGGAGTCAGTTCCTGTGCAGCCTGCGCTGAAAATGCCGAGAGTGATAACAACAATGTAGATGCAATAACAGTAGTCTTCAGCTTCATAAAAAATCCTTTCGCCTTCCTGCCACTCGAATTATTTAAGGTATAGCAATCAACCTGTAACGGAATAGGGCTGATTATCGCACGGAATAAATTCTTGTGCTTTAGCATTTTCAGCGGGCTGAAAAGCCATGATACTTCGGCTCGCAACAAGAAAAGTGCTAATAATAACGGTTAATGATTGTTTTAACATCATAAGGGATATTTATACAATTTATCGCATTAACAACCTTGTAACACATCGTTTTTGTGAAACAGCCCAGAAAAATACTTCTGTAATAATGCTACAAAAGGCAGAGAAGAGCATGATTTTCGACCAAGAAAGGCTGACAGAACCTGTGATAACTCGGCTTTTCTGTGAAATTCATTTTATTTATGGATCATCGATCACATTTTCAGTACGTTATAAATGAGTTCGCCTACAGTGAGACGCCTCAAAAAACGAGTGGTAAGAAGATGATAAGACCCTCTTCCTACCGCGTGAATGCGGGGATACAGGGTGCAGTAGGTCTCGGCGAATTCGTATAACAGAATAGGGTGAGAATAATAACCTTCGTTAAAATAAGCGAAAAGGGTATCAGCATGCGTATTGGTGTACCAAGAGAGCGGTTGGCCAATGAAGCCCGTGTAGCAGCGACGCCGAAAACGGTTGAACAGCTGCTGAAACTGGGCTTTACGGTCTCGATAGAACGTGAAGCGGGAAAACTGGCAAGTTTTGACGATGCGGCATACGAAGAAGCCGGTGCGTCGATTGTTGACAGTTCGGAAGTCTGGCAAGCCGATATCGTCCTGAAGGTGAATGCGCCACAGGATGATGAAATCGAACTGACCCGAGCGGGCAGTACGGTTGTCAGCTTTATCTGGCCAGCGCAGAATCCAGAACTGCTTGCGAAGCTGGCTGCCCGTCAGGTGACGGTGATGGCGATGGATTCCGTGCCGCGTATTTCGCGCGCGCAGTCACTGGATGCGCTCAGCTCGATGGCTAACATCGCGGGCTATCGTGCCATCGTTGAAGCTGCTCACGAGTTTGGCCGCTTCTTTACCGGGCAGATTACCGCCGCAGGTAAGGTTCCGCCTGCTAAGGTTATGATTATCGGGGCTGGCGTAGCCGGTTTGGCTGCGATCGGTGCCGCAGGTAGCTTAGGTGCTATCGTTCGTGCTTTTGATACCCGCCCTGAAGTAAAAGAGCAGGTTAAGAGCATGGGGGCTGAGTTCCTCGAACTCGACTTTGAAGAAGAAGCAGGCAGCGGCGACGGCTATGCCAAAGTCATGTCTGAAGCCTTTATCAAAGCCGAAATGGAACTGTTTGCCGCTCAGGCAAAAGAAGTCGACATTATCGTCACTACGGCACTGATCCCTGGAAAACCGGCACCGCGCCTGATCACCAAAGAAATGGTGCTCAGCATGAAGCCCGGCAGCGTGATTGTCGATTTAGCGGCACAAACGGGCGGGAACTGTGAATTGACCGTAGCCGATCGCGTCACCGTGACGGAAAACGGCGTCAAAATTATCGGTTACACCGATTTACCCAGCCGTCTGCCGACGCAATCCTCACAGCTTTACGGTACGAACCTGGTTAACCTGCTGAAATTACTATGTAAAGAGAAAGACGGCGAGATCGACGTCGATTTTGACGATACCGTGATTCGCGGCGTGACCGTTATTAAAGAAGGTGAGATCACCTGGCCGGCACCGCCCATTCAGGTTTCCGCACAGCCACAGCAGGCAAAACCTGCCGCTGCCATGGTGAAGGAAGACGCCAAGCCGACGTCGCCGTGGAAGAAATATGCGTTCCTCGTGATCGCCATCCTGCTGTTTGGTTGGCTGGCCGATGTTGCGCCTAAAGAGTTCTTGTCTCACTTTACCGTTTTTGCGCTGTCCTGCGTGGTGGGTTATTACGTTGTCTGGAATGTCAGCCACGCCTTGCACACGCCATTGATGTCAGTCACTAACGCAATATCAGGCATTATCGTTGTCGGAGCATTGTTGCAGATCGGCCACGGCGGATGGGTGTCGTTCTTCTCATTCATTGCCGTATTGATCGCCAGCATCAATATTTTCGGTGGTTTCACCGTGACTCAGCGCATGCTGAAAATGTTCCGTAAAAACTAAGGGGTAACACATGTCTGGTGGATTAGTAACTGCTGCATACATTGTTGCCGCAATTCTCTTTATTTTCAGTTTGGCTGGGTTGTCCAAGCACGAAACGTCGCAACAAGGGAACATCTTTGGTATCAGCGGGATGGCGCTTGCGCTGATCGCGACGATTCTGGGGCCGGATTCTGGCAACGTGGGTTGGATCATCGTCGCAATGGCGATCGGTGGATCAATCGGTATTTATCTGGCGCGTAAGGTCGAAATGACCGAAATGCCAGAACTGGTCGCGATTCTTCACAGCTTTGTGGGCTTTGCAGCGGTACTGGTTGGCTTTAACAGCTTCCTCGACCACGGTGAAATTACCGATCCGGTGATGGTCAATATCCATTTGACGGAAGTCTTTTTGGGTATCTTCATCGGTGCTGTGACCTTCACGGGGTCCGTTGTTGCTTTCGGTAAGCTGCGCGGCAAGATCTCTTCCAAGCCGTTGATGCTGCCTCATCGCCATAAAATGAATCTGGCGGCGTTGGTTGTGTCCTTCCTGCTGCTGCTGGTTTTCGTCAATACGGGCAGTGTAGCGCTGCAGGTGCTGGCATTGATCCTGATGACGGGGATTGCACTGGTATTTGGCTGGCATCTGGTTGCATCGATTGGCGGTGCGGACATGCCGGTCGTTGTTTCTATGCTGAACTCCTACTCCGGTTGGGCGGCAGCGGCAGCGGGCTTCATGCTGAGCAATGACCTGCTGATCGTGACCGGTGCTCTGGTGGGTTCTTCGGGTGCGATTCTGTCTTACATCATGTGTAAAGCGATGAACCGTTCCTTTATCAGCGTGATTGCCGGTGGTTTTGGTACGGATGGCGTGTCCTCTGGTGAGAGTGAAGAAGTGGGTGAATACCGCGAGGCTTCAGCAGAAGACGTGGCTGATTTACTCAAGAACTCAACTTCCGTCATCATCACGCCGGGATACGGTATGGCCGTCGCGCAGGCGCAATATCCTGTGCATGACATCACCGCAAAACTGCGCGCACGTGGCATTAACGTTCGCTTTGGTATTCACCCAGTTGCAGGGCGTCTGCCTGGTCACATGAACGTGCTGTTGGCTGAAGCAAAAGTACCTTACGACATCGTGTTGGAAATGGATGAAATTAATGATGATTTCACCGATACCGATACCGTACTGGTCATTGGCGCGAATGACACCGTTAACCCGGCGGCGCAAGAAGATCCACACAGCCCAATCGCTGGCATGCCAGTGCTGGAAGTGTGGAAAGCGCAGAATGTTATCGTGTTCAAGCGTTCCATGAATACCGGTTACGCAGGCGTACAGAATCCGCTGTTCTTTAAAGAGAACACGCAAATGCTGTTTGGCGATGCCAAAGACAGCGTTGAAGCGATTCTGAAAGCGCTGTAAGCGTACGGGAAGTAGAAAACGAAAGGGGCGAAGTCGCCCCTTTTTTACATCTCAAATATAGTGATGCGCGGCATCGCCAAAAAATAATGCCAGCACTGAGGCTGGCATTATTTGATGTTGAGCGTGATGATGCGAGCAATCAGCTGTTATCACCGTCTTCGAACGTAATCGGTGACACGAAATCATCAGGTTTGATGGCAAGTAAATCGCACTTCAAGTGATCGATAACATGCTCGACGGTGTTGCCGATAAAGGCAGCGGAAAGGCCGGTTCTGCCCAACGACCCTAACACCACGACGCCCGCTTGCAGATGTTCCGCCAGATCGGGTATCACTTCTTCCGGCAACCCTTTTTCCACGTGCGTTACGCGTTCATCCAAGCCGAATTTCTGCCGTAGCGACTTCATGGCGATAAGGTGCTGCCCTCGAATTGCATCGTTATAGACGCTGGGATCGAAATCAGGCAGTTCAATGGCGATATTGATGGGGGTAACAGGGTAGGCGCCGACCAGATGAACCTCAGTCTGATCAACATGCTGTGCCAGCTCCAGCGTTTCCGATACCAGTTTGATATTAAGCGGATCGTGATACGGGTCTTCGCTAGCCAGATTGACGGCAACTAACGCGCGACCTTCGACTGGCCAAGGCTGATCTTTTACCATCCACACGGGGCAAGGGCACTTGCGTAGTAATTGCCAGTCGGTTGGCGTAAAGATAACGGCTTCCAGCCGATCGTGCTGATGCGCCATCTTCAGCAACAGGTCATGCTGACCGGAAATCACTTCCCGAATAATGGCTTCAAAGGGCTTGTTGTGCCACACCACTTTGATTTCTATCGAAACACCCGCTTCGATGTAGTATTTGCACTGTTCCGCAATCCACTCGGTTCGTTGCTGAATAACACCCTGACGCATTTCCACCCGTTCATCGGGAGAAAGCAGGGTTGTCATTTCATAAGAGAAATCATAAATCGGCAGAAATGCCTTGATACGGCCGCCAAGTCGCTGAACCAGGTAAACCGCCCGACGCAGCGCTGGTTGGTCATCCTGATTTGGGTCAATAGCTACCAGTAAGTTCTGATACTTTGCCATAGCTCCTCCAAACAGCTGTTACTCCACAGCCTGTCATTCAAGAGTACCGCAATGGAATCGTTTTGGACAACAGAGATAAGCTGCAGAATAACAAAATAGGAAATATCACGGGTGGGGAGGAAAAGAGGAGGGTAAAATTGACGTTGCCACAGTAAAAAAGCGGCAACGTCAGATAGTTAGGCTGGAAAGATTACTTGCGTGAAGAGCCTGCTAATTCGGAAAGCGCATCGAGATTCTCGATCGTGATGTATTTTCCTTTTACCGCCAGCGTACCACTTTTCTGGAAACGCCCCAGCAGACGGCTGATGGTTTCAACGGTCAGCCCCAGATAGTTGCCGATATCACCGCGCGTCATGGTCAGACGGAACTCACGCGGCGAGAAACCACGCTGAGCGAAACGGCGGGAAAGGTTGTAGACAAACGCCGCCAGACGCTCTTCAGCATTCTTCTTCGACAGCAGCAGAATCATGTCCTGATCGCCACGGATTTCGCCGCTCATCAGGCGCATCATCTGTTGACGCAGGTTAGGCATTTTCCCTGAGAGATCGTCCAGCGTCTCGAAAGGAATTTCGCAAACCATTGAGGTTTCCAGCGCCTGCGCGAAGCTCGGGTGTTGGGCCGTACCGATAGCATCAAAGCCTACCAGGTCACCCGCCAGATGAAAGCCGGTAATCTGCTCGTCGCCTTGCTCCGTGATGGTATAGCTTTTTATCGTACCGGAGCGGATAGCGTACAGCGACCTCAGTTCATCGCCAGCCTTAAACAGTGCCTGCCCCTTCTGGATAGGCTTCTTCCTTTCAATGATGTTGTCGAGCTGATCGAGCTCGTGTTCATTCAGGGTGAAAGGGATGCATAGCTGACTGATACTGCAATCCTGACAGTGGATTGCACAACCGCCAGACTGGATGCGTCGGATAATTCGCTTTTCCGGGATCATAGGCTTTGCTCAGGCAATAATTGATATTGGTCAATTTTAACAGCTTTTATCGGCTCTGATAAGACCGGTAATCACTGGAATAGACCAATAAATAGTGAACTAACTATAATTTTTCGATTTTTCTGGAAAATATTCCGATATATAAGACCTGTGAGGAGATAATATTTTCGTCCATTAGGTTACCGAATAGTTAACACATTGATTAATCCGAATTGCTAACGATGATAAGCAATTCGGAGGGCATGATCGCGTGTCGCGAAGCGTAAAAATTATAACGGCAAACTATTCAGTCTAGGTAAATAGCTGTCGAGGTAAATAACCTTCGTGAGCGAGTAGCCACTGTTTACGGTGAATGCCACCCGCATAGCCCGTCAACGCACCGCCTGTACCGATGACGCGATGGCACGGAACCACGATGCTGACAGGGTTGGAGCCGTTTGCCATGCCAACCGCACGTGCTGCGCCGGTGCGTCCCAGTAGCGTTGCGAGTTCGCCGTACGTGGTAATTTCTCCACAGGGGATTCGACGTAATTCCTTCCAGACCTGCTGTTGAAATTCGGTCCCTACAGAAGCAACGGGCAGCGTATCAATAATCGCTAATTCACCATCAAAATAGCGTTGCAGGCTTTCTGTCAGGCCACCGGGATTATGACGCGGCTGTAACGAAAAAGGATCATTTCGATAACTACGATTGAGCAGGCGAAATAAATCATCTTCATACTCGCGCCACTCGACGGCACGCAAATGATTATTTTCATCCGCAATAATCAATAACTCCCCAAGCGGAGTTGCCATAGTGTCCTGAAAAAAAGTCTGCATAGTGATTCCTTACGCGCTTATCGCTTTCTTGCTTCTCTCATGAGTTACGTGCTGATTATCCGGCATCCTCGGACGGATTGAAAATAAAATGCGAGATATGTCACGCGGTAAGGTGGAAAAAGAGAAAAGTGTCACGCTCGTCACTCGTGTTGGGTCACGCCATGTGAGAGCGAATCCCGTTGACGTACGAATACTTAAGAGAGGCAATGCACATCCAACATAAGGTATGGGGATGCACTTCATCTAACATTGCCAATAAAATCAATCGTTAATGTAGGAAATACTCAATTTGTATTTATGAGAGATGGAACATGTCAATCTTCATCCTAGTGCCAGACAACATCATCACATGGCAATAATATGAAGGTGAACGATGTTGGGATGCTCTATTTTTTTATGGCAAAGGCATCAGCGTGTGGGTATGGCTTGTCATAATGAAAATCACTCAACCATCCCCTTGCCAGTCAATCCGGTAAACGTTTTAGCGTCCTGTTTTGATGTACGAATAGCTATGTGTCCTATGTTATTTGGAGGAAATGCGCAGAATGAAAAAAAAATATGCCGTAGTGGGAACGGGAGGCCGCGCGGGCCTTTATCTGGAGTCGATCGCCAGGGATTATCAGGATCAGGGACAGTTTGTTGCTTTTTGCGATACAAACCAGACGCGAATGAATTACGCCAACCAGATTGTCCATAAATATGGGCACGATAATGTGCCGACGTACCGCGCCGAACAGTTTGAACAGATGATCGCGGAAACCAAGCCGGATGTGGTTATTGTGACGTCTCTGGATCGGACGCATCATCACTATATTATCCGGGCAATGGAATTGGGCTGTGATGTCATCAGTGAAAAACCGATGACGATTGATGAAGAGAAATGTCAGGCGATTATCGATGCGATTAACCGTACTGGCCGTAAATTGCGCGTGACCTTTAATTACCGCTACGCCCCGCATCACAGTAAAGTCCGTGAATTAATTGCTGCCGGGGTGATTGGCGAAGTCTATTCTGTTCACTTTGAATGGCTGCTGAATACCGAGCACGGAGCGGATTATTTCCGTCGCTGGCACCGTGACAAACACAATAGCGGCGGGTTGTTGGTACACAAATCCACGCACCATTTTGATCTGGTGAATTTCTGGCTGAATAGCGAACCGGAAACGGTCTATGCGCAGGGTGATTTACGCTTTTACGGTAAAGCGAATGCCGAAGCGCGCGGTGTCACAGAATTTTATTCCCGTTCACATAACAGCGCGGCGGCAGAAAACGACCCGTTTGCGCTGCACATGAATAAAAGCGAACAGCTGACCGCCTTATATTTAGACGCTGAACATGAAGACGGCTATTACCGCGATAAAAGCGTGTTCGATGACGGTATTAATATTGAAGATGTACTGGGTGTGATGGTGCGCTATAAGAGCAAAGCTATCATGACGTACTCATTAAACGCCTATTTACCCTGGGAAGGGCTGAACGTGGTGTTTAATGGCAGTAAGGGCCGGTTAGAAATGAAACTGGTAGAAAAATCTTATGTAAACGGAGGCGGACAAAAAGAGGATGAAGGTGCGCTGAATGAATGTGAAATAAAGATCTATCCGATGTTTGACGAGCCTTATGTCGTACCGGTTGAATTTAAAGCGGGCGGACACGGCGGCGGCGATCAGGTCATGTTGAACGATCTGTTTGGGACACCGGAACCCGATCCATTACATCGCGCAGCAGATTATCGTGATGGGGCCATGTCTATTTTAACTGGCATCGCTGCCAATCGATCATTACGCACCGAACTGCCAGTGAAAATAAGCGAACTGGCCGTTAACCTGAAAAGAGGGAATTAATCAGAGTACCTGCCATTTCAGGCAGAAAATGCTTCCGCATCCGTAGTACCTGTCTGTCCGCATACCGGCAGACAGGTGGAAACCTCCGAATACTATTATAAGGGTTCTATTATGGCGAAAACACGGAACAAATTATCTCACCTACTCCTGCTCTGTGCTGCGCTGCCCGTGGGCGCGGCATTTTCTCACTCCGCTGACGCCGCCGAGATCCGTATCTCCTGGTGGGGGGGCAATCAGCGGCATGAGGCGACACTCGCGGCAATTAACGCGTTCCAAAAAGCCAACCCGACGATTACCGTCAAAGCCGAATATGCTGGTTGGGATGGCTACCTTTCCCGTCTGTCAACCCAGATGGCAGGGGGGCAAGAGCCTGATGTGATTCGTATCGACTGGAACTGGCTGCCGCAGTTTTCCCGCAATGGCGACGGCTTTTATGATTTGAATAAGCAAAAAGATATTTTGGGGCTGGGAGATTTTCCGCCTAACGCCCTGAAAACGGCAGACGTAAAAGGGAAGCTACAAGGTCTACCGATTTCGATGACGTCCCGCAGCATGATTTACAATAAAACCACCTGGGATAAAGCAGGCATCGCCTATCCGCAAACCTGGGATGAGCTGTTTGCCGCTGGTCCGGTGTTTAAACAAAAACTAGGCGACAACTATTACCCACTTGGCGTTGCTCAAGGTTCAAGCGATGTGCTGGATATTCTGACGCTCGGCCGTAGTTACATGGCACAGAAATACGGCATTGATATGATCGATGAGAAGAAGCAGAGCATTGCCTATAGCCGCGATCAGGTACGGGAACTCTTCGGCTTTTATAAAAAGCTGGTTGATTCCCATGTGATACCCGATCAGCGCTATTTCTCCTCGTTCGGCCGCACCAACGTCTATGAAATTCGCCCTTGGATTAACGGTGAATTAGCCGGGATGTACTTATGGGATTCGGCCATTTATACCTATTCCAGCAATATGCCGAAGGATGCGGTGTTGGAAACGGGGCCATTCCTCACCATGCCTAATGCCAAAGATTCGGGGCTGATCTCCAAACCGTCTTCACTGTTCTCCATCAGCAAGAACAGTAAGCATCCTAAAGAGGCGGCGATGCTGATGAGTTTCATGCTGAGTAACCCGGAGGGCGTGAAGGCATTAGGATTGCAAAACGGGATGCCTGCTAACCCGAAAGCGCAAAAACTGCTAGAGGATATCGGCGTGATCAACCCCGGTAACCTGTTAGCGAATGCCTATCGGGCGGCAGCGGAGCAACCTGCGACTAAGGTGCCCGTTTCACCGTTTATGGAAAATCAGGAATTGGTTCAGCTGTGGACAAGCAGTTTACAAAAACTGGATTACGGTAACGGAGAGGTGAATAAGGTTGCCGATGATTTCCTCAGTGGCGCTAACCGCATATTAAAACGTGCGATCCGCTAACTCCCGCTGTTAATGTGCGATGCCATGTCACAAACGATATGGCATCGTGTTATGCCTTACTTAATCACACCACACGCCATTCTGGCTCCACCACCGCCCAGTTTTGCTGGCGTGTCCGCGTAGTTATCTCCGCCGACGTGAACCATCAACGCATGATTTTTCACCTCAGACAGTGATTTTATCCGGGGGACCAGAATCGGATAGGTTGACGTGCCATCTGCATTCACAACCAGACCGGGCAGGTCGCCCAAATGTCCCTGATCGTTATACGGGCCAAGGTGTTTGCCGGTTTTTGTCGGATCGAGATGACCACCTGCCGCCAGAGCGGGAACTGGTTTGCCGTCTTGCTCGGCAGGTTCACAGCTGGCATTTTCATGCACATGGAACCCATGAATACCCGCTTCTAATCCCTTCAGGTTCGGCGTGAAAAGCAGGCCGTACGGCGTTTCCGCAATGGATACCTCACCGATACTTCCCCCCGTGCCCGTTGGCAGTGCTTCATTCAGCGTCACCGTGGTGCTTGCCGCGAAGGTGGAACAGGAAAAGAACACGCCTGTCAGGATAAGTGCCTTCAGTTTCATTGTCTTTTGCCTCTTAGGGTTGAGTGTAGAGAATCAGTCGCGATGCTTTGTGCTCATGGTCTTTCTGCGGTGAGCTGTACCGTGCTAATAGTGCGTGCGCGAAAGCCCGCCTCACAATAGCAAAGGTAAAACACCCACAGGCGTTGGAACGTTTCATCAAAGCCCTGAGCACTCAGCATATGCCACTGCTGATAAAATCGCTGTCGCCATTCGCTGAGGGTGCGGGCATAGTCCTGACCGATATCAAACAGGTCGCGGGTGATAAAGTCGGTATGCCGCGTCATGGTGGTGGTCATCACGGTAATCGAGGGCAGAAAACCGCCGGGGAAAATATAACGCTGGATGAAATCGACATTGCGGCTGTAGTGACTATAGCGCTGGTCGGCAATCGTGATTGCCTGAAGCACCATGCGGCCTTGTGGGCGCAACAGTTGCTGGCAGCGCTTGAAGAAGGTGGGCAAATAAGCCTTTCCGACCGCCTCGATCATTTCGACCGAGACCAGTTTGTCATACTGGCCGGTTAAGGCGCGGTAATCCTGTAGCAGAACCGTGACTTTATGGCTCAGCCCCGCGTGCTGAATGCGCTCAACCGCGTAGTCATACTGCTGTTGTGACAGCGTGGTGGTGGTGACATAGCAGCCATATTCACGCGCGGCCAGCTCGGCTAATCCTCCCCAGCCAGTGCCAATTTCCAGTAAGTGATCCGTTTCACAGAGCGCCAACTGTTCGCAGAGGCGACGCAGCTTGGCGCGCTGTGCGTCTTCCAGCGTCATTTCGGGTTGCTGATACCAGGCGCTGGAGTAGAGCATCTCGCTATCGAGAAAGCTGCGGTAAAAATGGTTACCCAGATCGTAATGGGCGGCAATATTTTTCTGTGCCTGCTGCGGACGATTACGACGGCACCAGTGGATGACACGATGAAATGGCCCCATCAGCCAGCCAAAGCGCGTTTCAAGCGTATCGACTAGCGCCTGATTCTGCGCCAAAAGCTGGAGAACGAGCGTGAGGTTGCTTGAGCTCCAGTCGCCATCGATATAGCTTTCACCCGCAGCGATGCTGCCACCCAGCAAGACACGGCGATAAGCACGGTGGTTATGTATCGTGATGTCACCTTGCAGTGCCGCGTGCCGATCCCCGAATAACGTTTCATTGCCTTCTGGTTCGTGAAGGCGCAACCCTCCGCCTTCTAGTCGACTAAGCAGAAGAAAGACCACTTTTCTGGCCCGCATATAGCGAGCGATATTGCTTGGGTGGCGCACCAACTGTGTTTCCGTTGAACTCATGGGTTGTCCTTCTTTCCAGACTGCGGATGAGGATAAATGGGCGAGCGTTTAATCCACAGTTTCAAAGCCTGCCAATATATGGTGCAGGCGGTTTTCATCGTCATTAACGGCAAAGACCAAAGCTGAGTGCGCAGGGCGGCACGAGTGAGCGGCTGACGATGCAGCACCAGCGTCGCGTCAAACTCGCGTCCTTGTCTGTGGTTCTCGATGTGGATCCTCAGACGCGCGTCGGGCGGAGTGAGCCGCCAGTGATACACCATATCCATCGGGTTAAAAGGCGACACATGAAACGCTTTGGAAACCGGCGTAGAGCCATCGGGGACGACGGCATAAGTATGGCGTTCGTTCCAGGGCGTATTACGCACTTCTGCCAATAACCAGCGTAGTTCGTTATGCTCATCGTACAAATAATAGAAATTGACCGGATTGAAATAACAGCCCAGATAGCGCAGTTGACACAGCAATAGCACCTTCCCCGTGAGGCGTTCTCCGGTTAGTTCTGCAATCCGATCCTGCGCTTTGGTTTTTATATCGCCGCCACCGAGGTAATCGCCGCGACAAAATGACGCAGGGGAAAAGCGCTCCAGTGCAATGCCGACATGCGGCAAAGCGTGAATCTCATCCAAGTCGATTAACGTCATGAATAACGCATAGTCAAAACAATGCGTGACGGGCGTAAAGCGTCGATGACGAACCTTGCCAACATATAAGGCGCTATTCATCTTGCACGCTCTGATGGAGTTGGCTGGCGACATTCAGCACGCTTTTGACGCCATCTTTGCGGAAACCGTTGTACCCATAGGCACCACAAAACCCGCTGCGGTTGTGCCCATTACTACGTTTACGCTGCTGTTGGTGCTGTCTCATGACTGAATTCTTGATTTCAGGTAGCGGATAAGCGAACCAAGCAGGGGAACATGCTGATAAAGCATCTCGCCCATATCATAATAGTCACGGTGGTAGATCACTTTGTTGTCGGCGAAGAGCAGGTGGCTACAGCCTGCTAATGTCAGCGACGCGTTACGCTTTAACGACGGGTGCGCATAGTGCATCGTCCAGAACATCGTTGCACCACCGCGGAAGGTATGGACATCAGCGATCTCGAACTGACAGTAGCTCAGATTGTCGAGTGAATGAGAAAAGTAGCGATGTAACGCATTCAACCCATTGTGACTGGAAACGGGATCGATAAAGTGAATATCCTGATGATAGATATCACCCAGCTCCGTTAATTTCTCGGCTGTCAGTTCTCGATAAAATTCCCTTATTTTCAGCAGAATAGGATCATGCTCGCCATTCTCTACCGAAATGCCGTCTTCCTCGCGCGCTTGTTCTATCGTCATAACCACTCCTGTTAAGGTCACCCACTCCCACGCCGTGGAAATGGCTAACAGATAGAGGAACGTCAACGCTTATTAATTGAAAGATATCAACTTAGGTATAGATTGAATCCAGCGTTCGTCAATAAGATTTTTCAGAACGATAGGCGCGGTAAAGGCATGTAGAGGGAAGGTATTACAGAGAAAACATGGCGTAAAAGTTAGTGACAATGTCACGCCATGTTTTCTCGGGCGATAGCAATAGGCCGAATATTATTTTTCAGCAGGCTTAATCAACGCCAGAATCGTGCCCAACTGCTCACGCTGTTCATCGCTGACTTCTCGCGCAGCGGAATAGCCCGCATTCTGGATGATCATTTCATTCAGACCCACCAGCCAGTCATAGATATAAAACGCGGTATTGTTGGTCGGCGTGAGCGACAACTTGGTTAAGCGTTGTGAAGCACCAAAGCTGACGGCCTGCTTTTCGGGTTTAGCGAAAATCTTATGACCACGATTGATGCGGCTGGCAGGGCGCAGGGATTCATCGAGCTGCTGGAAGCCGAGCCAGGCAACGAAGTCACCGAGAATGGTCAGCACGCGTGAAACCTGCCGGTCAGCTTTATTCTCGCGATTAATACCCAATTGCTCACCGTCGACCAGCATATCGACCAGTGCCTCTTCGATCCGCAAACGGATACTGCCGGTAATCAATTCTTCAACCAGCATTTCGATCGTCGCTTTCGGCACGTTCAACAAATCGAGAAGCGGGGCATTTTCCGGCAGGCCACGTAGATAGTTAATCCAGTAACGATAAACGCCATGCGCGTAATCTGCCTCATAGCCGTGATCGATCGTCAAAATCGGCGGTGCAGGCTGATCGATAGCGATCGGTTCATCAGCAAACAGATCGATTTCGATTCCGACACCAAACGGATCGCTATGCGCTGATGGGGTGGAAAGGTCTTCGGCATCAGCGTGGAAACCGCCATAGCTTGCCCCTTTCTGCTGCAGGTACAGGCGGCGCAGCTCATCACGCGAAGGCAGCAGCCGTTCCAACAGTTCACCGTGCACGCCGGTGCGAGTCTGGAGCGATTTGAGCAAGGTCTCTGCAATGCGTTGTTTTTCCGCCGGATCGTCAACATCAACGGGCAGATACCAATTACCCAGCAGGTTATCGCTGAGTTCTCGTTGGAGTTCGCTAAGCTGTTCGCTGATGCGCCCTAGTTTTACATCCCGGTGAACTTCCGCGCCCAGCCACGTTGCCATCCGCGCCACGCCGCGTTTATCCATCGCCAGCATCGTTCCCCAGGCGTCGCCCGGATTACCGACATAGCGCTGTACCGCGGCATCATAGTTTTGCCCGTGCGTAATACGGCGATCGTGACGGGTGACCGCCCAAATCAGCCCCGGTTTACGGTGGCTACGAACCTGCGCGTTTTCGCCTTGCGTCTGTTTAACCCAGTGGTCCAGCGCCTTGCCGACCACTTTAACGTCAGCGCGGTTGCCCGCCGCGCTGCATACCATCAGTACGTTCATTTCCTGATTATCGGTATAGCGCTCCAGCAGATAGGCGCGTTTCGCTCGCAATAGCGTGTGCGCAAGTGGATGCTGTGTGCTTTGCTGTCTTGCTGGTGGCTCGTTCCGCGCCTCGCGAATCTCACCAAAACCGGGGAAGTCCAGCACATCAACCTGCTCGAACAGCGCTTCTTTAGGCGGCAAATGCAGTGGGATAAGCAGCTCCGCCGTCAGCATTGTTAATTCAGCCAGCGAAAGCTCCGTCGTTTTCCCCGCACGGCCATTCTGAACCGGCCGCACTAACACGCCGGGATCGTCGGCACTGTGCAAGCGTTCCAGCGCAGAACCGTCGATCAGACCGTCTGCCGGATTTAATTCATCATCCACCAGTATCCGCAGCGGCGCTAACAGCTTGCGCGTACCGGACAGGTGTTGCAGCGTGTGGCTGAAATGACGATATGCGGTAGTCAGTGAATTCAGCTCGCCCCACAGTACGGAGAAGAGCTGGGCGCGATCGTCAACGGTGAGGTAAGGCGCTAATTCAATCGCAACTGGCCAGAAGTGGGCTTCCAACTGTTTTTGCCGCTTAACATCGTGCCGCGCGAGATAGTCCCAGAGTTCGACGACTTCATCGCGGCTCATCCCCTCAACCAGTTCTGGCTGACGGTGCATCAACAGCGTTTTAATGTGTTCGGCAATATGGCGCTCGTCCAGTTCTTCAAACGTGGTCTCTTGATTGAGATCGTTTAAAAACGCGTTGGCCATGATCTTACCGATATCCAGTTCGCTGAGCAGTTGCAGCTGAACGGGAAACGATTTGTTCTTCACGCCTGACTGTCGGCTAAAGCGAGTGACTAGCGCGGTTGCGCGGTCGGACGGATTAATGTTATCGATAAAATCCAGCTGTTGCCCTTCAAAAGCGGTTTCCAGCTTGCCGTTTTCGCCCCCGGCCAGCGACGCGATCAGGTAAGATTTTCCCGCCTGAGACAGGCCAAAAAAGCCGATGGCGATCTCTTTCTGCGCCACGTCGGACAGGTGTTGCGCTTTATTGTGATTACGACGCAGTTTGACGATCAGGCGGTCGGCTTCGATATCCAGACGCGGGGCGTTCTGGCGTGTGCTTTCAACCCAGTCGATAGCCTGTTCAACACCTTGCGCGACGGCCTGTAGCTGGCCGTGAAGTCGGGTAGAGAGCTGTTTGGGCGTTAATCGTTTCATTTTTTAAATACACTCCCACTATCGATCCAATAATGGGTCGCACCTGAGCCGTTAGCGGATAATGTGTTCAATTTGAGTCGTAAATGCTGTGGTGGAACGCGGGTGCCGTCTTCCAGCACCGCATCGGCAATCTCAAAGCGTTCGGGGCTGTCTTGATCATCGCCTTTCGTTACGGCCAGTCGGACACGAAGCTTACTGTCGCCGACGACCTTACGCGCCAAATCCTGATCGACGATTGAGAGCATATAAAGTGAGGACGCAGGCCAGCGCTCGTTGTCCAACTGGCGGAAGCCGAGGCAGAGTGAGCCACGCACCTGGAAACTGAGTTTCGGGTCAAGCTCGAAATCCGGCGCATCCAGATCGATATCGCTATAGTAAACGTTATCCAGCGTCAGCGCGTTGCTGCTGTCCATCATGCCGAGATAGCGCACCGTAGAATAAGGCTGGAAATCACCGACCTTAAAGTAAAAGCCCGGCAGGCGCAGATCGAGAGCCAGTAGGCACAGCATCGCGCCGACGGCGGCAGTGGATTTCGGGTTGTCGATGCGCCCACGTTTGTTAAACGGATACCAGTCATTGGTGTGATAACCATCCAGCGACAGCATCCGATTAATCGGCAGTGGCTGCAGGTGACGGAACAGTGCCTGAATCCCCGGGAAGCGCGAAGGGCGACCGGTCAGCAGCAGCACATCGCATGAATACAGCGACACCACTTCAGACATCAGGCGCAGATTCTGCGTGATGTTCATCTTGTTAGACAGGAATTCGCCGTGCAGTTTGCTCAGTTTGAGAATCAGCGGCACCTGCAAAATATCGAAGACCTTGTCACTGACTGGCAGTTCGCGTTGCACTTCTGTATTGATGTATTCCAGCACTTTTTCCGTTGGTGCCTGTTCCAGCAATTCGCCGAAGGTGGATTCGATCTCGGCGCTGGTGTCCAGCGGATCAAAGCGCTCATAGGCTTCCAGAATCGCCCGGCCAATCGGGATGAAGACCTGCAACGTCACCTGTTGGCGTAGCGTGAGCTGTGCGTCCATACGGCCTTCATTGCCGAACAGCTTCGCCATCAGCGCATCCGGGCTGGCCATTCCAGCGGTTTTCAGCGCAGCCTGTAGCGCAGGGAGGATGTAAAGCTGAATCACATCCAGCAGAATATCGTCGCCAGCTACCTTAAAGCCTTCACGGAACAGCAGGCGGGGAATGATTTTAACGTTGTTGCCGACACCGTCATCGAGCAGATATTGCGTAATGGCGAGGTCGGTGGTGCCGCCGCCGATGTCGATTGAGGCAATGCGCAGCGTTTTGCCAGCGGGTTCACCCTCATCAAGTTCTTTATCGGGGCGCGCCATACTGGCGAAGAAATCTTCCGCACGGCCGCCAAAGTTCACCTGCGCTTCGTTATAGAGGTAAACCATCTGTCCGCATGTGGCTTCGTCCCACTCGATTTGCACGTCAGGCACCGGAACCCGGCTCTGCTGCTTGTCGGCTGGCGTGGTGAAATCCTCATCCATCGGATGCCAGTCCATCGCTTTCCAGACCAGCGCGATCGCTTCATGCATACGGCGACGGAAAATTTCACGCTCGGGTTTCGGCATCGCGGAAGGCAGCGTCAGAATAATATTTCGCAACTGGCGCGGCGCGCTGCTGTGGATCATCTTCAAGCGCTGAGCGGCGCTGTTCATCTGCATCAGCGCCTGTGCCAGCAATTCGGAGAGCATGAATGTCATGATCGAACTGCGGCTGTAGTGCGGTGAAAACACCGGTAAACGCTCTTCCAGCGGCTGGTTGTAGAGCGGCTGGCCTTCATCATTCAGCATGATGGTCAACGGCATGGCTGTCGCTAACGGTTCGGTCTGCGAATGCGCGTCGGTCTGGCTGAAACGCCAGCCTGGCGCATAGCTTTCTTCGTCCCACAGATAGCGGCGCGGGCTGGAAATCCCGCTCGATCCTTCCGTTCCCTGACGCAGCAGCGCCATGTGGCTGGCTTCGCGTCCGACACGGGTGATTGATGGCCAGATAAAGGCGTCATCGCGGCCGCTTTCTACCGAGAAGTTTTCTTTACCGAACTTCGCCTGCGAGAACTCAACGCGGCTCTCAAACAGTTCGTTGTACAGATAATGTGGCTCACTCAGATCGCGCAATTGCAGTTCATAGGTCTGCTTCAGACCGTTGCTTTCGTCTGCATGATCCTCAACCAGAATGCCGCAGGTATGCGAGTTACCGACATCCAAAATCAGGTCAACGTTGACCGCCGGTTCCTGCAGCGTGCTGGTATTAATGCGGATTTCCGGTATTTCGAGCTGATTTCCCAGCATATCCAACACATTCAGGTAATGTGCCTGATATTCAAACCCTCTGAGCGCCACTTTCACATCGTGGCTGTCGCGGTTTTCCAACGCTTTAACCCGCTGAGTAAAGACTTCGCGCAGCCAGCCGTCGACCCAGGTTTCATCAAGGAATTCACCCAGTTCGTCGCTGTGATAAGCCAGCGCGAAACTCCCGCCGGTTTTAATGTCATTGGCATTAGGTGCCAGCGACTCGTATTCGTGGCCTTCCGGGTAAGTTTTGGTATCGAACGCCAGACAAATACGGTGCGTGTTGCCGTCCTGGTCGGGCTTATCTAACGCAAGAATCTGCATCCGCGCCCAGTTATCCGGCCCGCCCATGAAGGTGCGCGGCGGATTAAAGCGGAAGAAAGGCAGCGGCAGCCAGATGTTCTCCAGCAGCTTCAGCGATTGCTCAAGCGAAATACTCAGCTCAGGCTTCACTACCTCCGGCGGCATCCCAGTGGCAGAAGGCAGCAGGAATTTGTCCGAGTGTTCATCGTACAGCAGGTGCAGCAGAGGGCCGTTGGCACTTTTACGCACATAGCGGTTAGGCTGCTCAGCCGAAAACTGCGGCTTTAAGGCAAAATCCAAAAACTGAATTCCGCTGTCCTGAATCAACGTAATGCGTTGTTTATAATCGGTAATTGTCGCCAGCATGATTATTTACTCTCGCGCTTTATCGTCATCGGGAAAACGGTGTCTGTGTCGTAACGACCGATACACTCCGCCGCAGCGCCGGAAGCGCCTTGTTTACAGACCAGTTCTGGCATTTGGAAACGAGAATTATCGGAACAGCGGGCACCGGAACGGCTGTTGATAATCAGATTGCCAGAGCTCATTAATCCTGCCTCAACGTTAGCGCGACACGTGACACCGTCACCATGAGTGATACGTGCCGTGCCTTTTCCATTTTGAATCTGGTAGCGCAGGCTAGGCGGCCTGCCGGTAATCGGCGCTTTGCCATCAACAATGACGCGCCAGTTGCCGTTCAGGAATTTGATGGAGCCGATTTTCACCTCGTCGGCTGGCATGACGAGATCGTCTTTGCCCGCAGGAATCGCTGGCACTTGCTCAACAACGGGCTCAACTGGCGGCGCAACAGGTTCTTTTGGTTCCGTGGCCGCAGGAGTTTCTGGTTTGACCGCTTCTGCTACAGGCGCAGCAGAAACTGGTGGCTCAGCGGCTTTCACGACCTCTTTTTCTGCGACAGGTGGAACAGGTGTGCTTTCTTGCTGCGGCGCAGGTTCAGCTGGAGTAGAAGATGGCAGGGCGCGTTTTTCTGGCTTGACCGTCGCGGCTAAATCGGATGCTGGCTTGTCGTCTTGTCCTGACACGCAGCCACGTATTTGCAATGACAAAATCGCTAACAGCGCGGCGGCAGGTAACAGCCACCACAGGCGGAAAAACGGCAGGCGGGCTGGTATCGCCGCGGCGACGGCTGGCGCGGGCTCGACGGCTTCCGGTGGGCTGACCGGCTGTGGTTCAGGTTCAGGCTCGGAAACGGGTTCAACCAGCGGCAGTGTTGGTGTACTTGCTGCGGGAACGGGAGCAACAAAAAGCGGTTCCGCTTCCTTGATGACAGGTCGCAGGCAGTCCAATGCATCAAGACGGGATTTCTTATCAAGATTGACGAAGCCCCAGAACGTTAAGACGGGTTTGCCATCAACCAAATAGACGTGGTTCGCGCCAGGGAACTGTATCGCTTTTGCCAGCAGGACACCAAAAAGTTTCTGCCCTGCTTTTTCTGCATTTTGCGCACGCTGGCTGATGTCGGCCACCGCAGCTTGATAGGTTTCCAGTAACGCCAACGCCTTTTCTCGTTCTTCTTCGCTCGCGGCAATCCAGGAGGTGACTTTACCGTCAACCGGCGAATACCAGTCAATGCGGTCGCCATGCTCGTTGGGTTGGGGAATCGCCAGGCAATCGGCAATCTGCTGTTGTTTTCTGAGACGTAACGTTTCCCGCAATTGAAGTGCTGATGAGTAAACTGGCTGCCCGTTCTCACCCAGCGCCAGAAAATCATCCAAACTTCCACTACGTAAAAATAATTTTGCCACGCAAAAGAGACCTTTTGTAATGATGCCTAAAGCAGAAAATAGAGTGTAATCTGCGACAGGGTATACTGTAGTGCGAATGATGGCGAATCAAACGCTTAAAGAAGTGATAAAACTAACAAATATTTGAGCAATAGAAAAAGTGGGAAACGAGAAGTTTACGCACGTGCAACTGACCACATCCAGATAATATGATGAAAATGCTGATAAAAATGATGCATTTTCTTTCAGTAGTGATTTGCGGAAACGAGGGATGCTGCGCGACGTCAGCCTCCCTCAAGGCCGTGAGAATTAAAGCTGTACGTTACCCGTGATCAGGTAAGCGGATGAGGTGCTTTGTGACATCGGCGGCAGCGTATCGCTGAGGACATTACCTTTTACGTCGGTAAATTCAATGGGAATATCGTTCATTCCAACGTGTTCAACAATAAAGTGGTTATAATCGGTTTTCTGTGCAGCAATCCATTGGTTATTGCGCATATATTTCATTTCAATAACGGGATATTTTACGTTCCTGAATTGCACCGCTGCCCAATAAGGATTTGAACCTTCCTTTATACGATAAATAACGTTGCCATTTACTGGCGCTTCGATCAGCGTCCAGTCGATATTAATTTTCCCATCTCGCAGATCGCCTATTTTCTCAAAAGCATTAAACGATAAATCCAATGCACAATCGCCACCTTCGGGATAGAGGTCAGTGACATAAACCACCGTACTGCCTTTTGGTCCATTCACTTTTAGGTAGGCCCCAGCCAGCGATGCCTTCACGCCACGGTAATCCAGTTGATTCCGGTTTAACGCCGTGATCTCCATGTTCTGCGGGATCGGATCCAGCAAAAGGGCACCGCCCTGATAGCCAGAGCCTGTTGCGGTAGCGTAGCCGTAACAGATGTCGTCCAGCTCCCACTGGGCGTGAGCGGTATTAATTAGGGGAATAACGCATAATGCAGACAAGGCTAATGAGGTTATTTTATTCATGTTTCACATCCAATATGATTCAAGATTAATAACATAGGTGAGTGGTAAAAATAAAAACGCTAAAACGGAAATCCATTTTTTGGCACCTGAATAATCGGTCTTTTGTATAAATAGGTAAATCGGTTTTATCTTAAAAAAGTAAAGCAGTGAATATATCACTGGGTTTATTTCTATAGAGCAAAATGATTATGCGCGTGAATAATTTACTTGGATTTATTCAGAAGGTGTTCTACGGTTTAAAGGGTAGGTCGACAATATTATTTCGCGCCAACGCGGATAGCTGCCAATGGCTAATCTAGAACGATGAAGAGGAGACAGCATGACGATTCATAAGAAAGGGCAAGCGCATTGGGAAGGGGATATCAAGCAGGGAAAAGGCACCGTCTCAACGGAAAGTGGTGCATTGCAACAGCAACCTTACGGCTTCAATACCCGTTTTGAGGGTAAGCCCGGCACGAACCCGGAAGAGCTGATTGGCGCGGCCCATGCGGCCTGTTTCTCTATGGCGCTCTCGCTGATGTTAGGTGAAGAAGGACATAAACCTGAGTCGATCGATACCACGGCGGATGTGTCGCTGGATAAAGTCGATGGCGGGTTCGCTATCACCAAAATCGCACTGCACAGTACGGTGAAATTGCCGGGTATTGATGAAGCGACGTTTGATAGCATCATCCAAAAAGCGAAAGCGGGCTGCCCGGTATCAAAAGTGCTCAAGGCCGAGATTACGCTGGCCTATCAGTTGAATTAAGTTCGAGTAGTTGGACTAAGAACAAACAGCTGAGCCAGGCTGTTCCGATAAAAATTGTGTTGATCAAAAGGCTTACTGGCGTCGTGTCAGTAAGCCTTTTTACATTTATACAATTAAAAACAGCGAAACGATTAAAAATAATTTAACATCTTTACGATAATAACCATAAAATTAGCATTGTCATCGCTGCGTGATACGGGCTATGGCGTAGGACGCAATATAACAAGAGCAACATTGGGCTGGCCGGTTTGTGGTGGTCAGATTCTCTGAGTATGTCGTGCTGTGGAACACAAGCGAGAGTTCAAGATGAATAAAATGACCAAGATCTGTTTTTCTGTGCTGTTGGCCGGTAGTTTGCTGACCCCTGTTTTGGCAAACGCTAGCACGTCGGAAGACATGCGTGGTATGCAGAAAAGTTATACCGCCGCCACTAAAGCGGACGATGCCGCTGCGCTGAAAACCGCGCTGAGCACATTCCGTGAGCACGTCGAGCACGCTAAAACGCAGGTGCCACCTGATTTCGCCAAACAGCCTGCCGATGGCCCAGACAGAAAAGCCTATGTGGAAGGTCTGGATAAGATTTTGCAAAAAGTGGACAGCGCACAGGCTCTGGCGGATGCCGGTAAATTGAGCGAAGCCAAAGCGGTATTGGCTGAAATCAACACATTAAAAGGCGAATACCACAGTAAATTGAGAGGCTAAGCCGCTTTTCGTTTACCATAAAGCCGCCAGTGGGATCGCACTCACTGGCGGTTTTTTTTATTATAAACGTTATGACAGTCAGAATTGCCAGCTAAGGGGAAACAGGATGACGTCACCATCACACGATGCAACGCATGATGGCAAAGATACACAAAGCAGAATTCTTGAAGCTGCGTTGGAAGTCATACTGGATCACGGCGTGAGAGGGGCAACCTACCGAAAAATAGCGCAGCAGGCCGGATTGTCACCGGGGACGCTAACCTACCGCTACAGCAGTATTGAATTGCTGTTGAGCAGCGCGTTCATCTATATGGTCGATGGTATCTCACATGCATTCCGTGTCCGCCTCAAGCAGGCAAAGGATATCGACAGCGCGCGTGAAGCCGTGGTTGATCTGATCTGTGGAGATATCTGGGCAACGTCGCGTCACCTGACGTTAAGTTTTGAACTGTACGCGCTGGCATCGCGAAAAGAAGAGTATCGGCTGATATTGCAGGAGTGGATGACGCGCAGCAGAAAATCGCTTCACCTCCATTTCAGCATTGCAACCGCGTGTTCACTGGATGCGGTGATTGAAGGATATACGATCCATAACTATCTCAATAATGAAGCTGTCAGCCGTGAAGACATCCTCAATACGGTAATCAAACTGACCTCCTGATTTCGCTTGGCGCGATCTTGTCAGGCATTTCCGATTAAAAAAAGAACCTGATGAAACAGATGCAAAACGGTGTATATTCGTGCGATAGTTATTCGTACATATGTACGAAGCCATTTAAATAAAGACGACGAGAGCTATGACCACAAAACCCGCTATCAATAAATTTGCACTGTTCGGGCTGATGTTCATTCCCGGTTTTACGTGGGCAACCTGGGTGACCCGAACCCCTGTGATGCGTGACGTTCTGAATGCCTCAACGGAAACGATGGGCATGATTTTGTTTGGTTTTTCATGTGGTTCAATGCTCGGCGTATTGGGGGCAGGTAAAGTCATTAATGTCCTCGGCATCCGTAAAACCATGGCCGGAGGATTCCTGCTGCTGCTTCTTGGGCTACTTATACTTGCGGCGTCGCTTTCGATTCAAAGCACGCCCAGCGCCTTTATGGGATTGTTGATTTTCGGCGCGGGAGTTGGTCTGGTTGATATTGCTATCAACATTGAAGGGGCGGCGTTTGAACAGCATCTGAATAAAAGCCTGATGACCACGCTGCACGGTTTTTTTAGCCTGGGAACGCTGGTCGGCGCGTTGACAGGGATGGCGATGACGGCGTTTGGCATCAATACTACGCTGCATTTTGTGGTGGCCGTAGCACTGTCGATACTTACCGCGATTGTGCTGATGCGCCAAATGCCGTGGCTGAGCGATTTGGCCCGTTCTGAGCAAGAGGAAAAGGGCGACTACAAGACGCAGGTCTTCAACGAACTTAAAGACAGCCGTTTGCTGATTCTCGGTGTGGTTATTCTTGCGATGGCGCTTGCCGAAGGTTCTGCCAACGACTGGTTGCCACTATTGATGATCGATGGTCACAACTTTGGTCACACGTCGGGGACGCTGGTTTATGTCGGCTTCACTGCCGGTATGACGCTGGGGCGCTTTGCCGGCGGATACTTTGTCGATCGCTTCGGCAAGGTCAATATGCTCCGTTTCAGCGCCGCTTCCGCCGCACTTGGGCTGACACTGGTCATTTTCTCTAATGCGCCGCTGCTGGCCGCCGCTGCGGTTATCTTCTGGGGTATCGGTGCATCGCTGGGGTTCCCGCTCACCATTTCTGCCGCAGGAAGCGGAGAAAACAGTGCCGTTCGCGTCACGATTGCGGCAACGTTGGGCTACTTTGCTTTCCTCGTCGGCCCGCCTGCACTGGGCTTCCTTGGCGAGGTTGCGGGGTTACGCATCGCCATGCTGCCGGTACTTGTCATGGTGATTTTGGCATTTATCTGTTCGTCTTCCGCCCGTGAACGTGCGGCCAGAACGGCATCTGACACCCCATCCTGATGTTTCTGCGCGGTTCCGTTTCGTGTTACCCGAACCGCGCAATCTGTTCCACGCTATTGATTACGTTGATCATAAGTGATTTGATAAATTACGGTTGCGAGACTGGCCGTTACTCTGAACTGGGAAAGTGAACACAATGGTAAATTTAACGGATATGGCTGAGGGGGATTACCCCGAATATCGCCAGTTTTTTATTCTTGAATATGCCCAGGATCTACAAGAATCCCGGGGATATGAGGCGGAAAAGGCGAGGGCGATCGCCACGCAATCGATCGATATTGCGCTACCGCAGGGTGTTCACACGAGAGCCAATAAGTTATGGTGCATTCATTCCTCAGATAATGCAGGCGTCATCATTGGCTACTTGTGGGTAGTTCTGAAAGAACACGCAGCCTGGGTCTCTGATTTTTGCCTTCTGCCCGCGTGGCGGGGCCGTGGTTTCGGTAAAGCCTCTCTTGCCGCAATGGACGTCGCGCTCACGGCATTAGGTATTGGCGAAATCGGGCTAAGAGTGGCTGCACATAATCCGGTTGCCAAGGCGTTATATGAAAAAAATGGCTTCCAAATCACCGGTTTTAACATGCACAAAAACCTGGAACCGAACCCTCCATCAGACGGCCATTAACCCAGCGAAACAGGGCAAGTACACCTCAACGACCACAGACTCCCGATACCACCATTTTGTTCACATCTGTGTAACTAAAGTTCAAAAAAAAGACGCCGATAAACAAATAGTAGGAGCTCATTGCAACGGAATGTTGATTACGATAAGTATCAACTCTAGGGGAGCCATAATGGCCAAACAATTAATACAAAAAAAACCAATGAGCACCCGCGCTCAAGTGCTGCTAACTGGCGCATTAACTATCGCACTCGGTTTCGCCGTCACCATTGGGGTGCTCAGCTGGCAGTCTAGTAAGGAACAAAAATCTCTGGCCGAACGCTATTTACAGCAGATAGCCCAAAGCGAAGCATTAAGAATTCAACAGGAACTCAACTACGCCCGAGATGTGGCGCATAACCTCGGACAAGGGCTGGCTGCATTGCCCGCTGCAGGTATTAAAGACCGCGCGGTGGTCGATAAAATGATGGAATATGCCCTGCGGGATAACCCAGAATACCTCTCGATTTCAGTCATTTTTGAAGAGAATGTGTTTGACGGTCGTGACGCCGAGTTTGCCGATCAGCCGGGTCAGGCACCTAAAGGCCGCTACGCTTGGTTTGTTGACCGCGATCAGGCTGGTAATTACAAGATGCACCCTCTGCAGTCCTACCTGACTCCCGGCCAGGGCGATTATTATCTGTTGCCGCAAAAGAGCCAGAAAGATACGCTCATCGAACCCTACTCTTATGCTTACAACGGCGTACCTACGCTACTGACATCAGTCGCCGCACCGATTGTCAGCCAGAGTAAACTGTGGGGCGTCGTTACGTCAGACATTTCCCTTGCGTCATTACAGCAAAAAGTTAACCAGATTAAGCCTTGGGAAGGCGGCGGCTACGCGATGCTGCTATCCAGTGAGAGTAAAGTCATCTCTTATCCGGATAAATCCCAGACGAGCAAAGCCTGGCAAGGGCCGACGGACAACTTCACGTCCTCAGTGGTACAACACGACGATGCCATTTTGGGTGAAGAAGCCCTGATTACCTGGCAACCCATTGCTATCGGCAACAGCACAGATAAATGGCATTTGGCCATTGTTGTCCCTGTGAGCCAGGTGATGGCGGCGTCTGAACGCCAGTTAATGAATGCCGTCATCATGATGGTGATCAGTATCCTGTTGGTGAGCGCGCTGCTGGGCTGGGTATTCAGCCGTAAAGTGCTTAAACCACTGGGTGGTGAACCACGCGAAGCGGCCACCATTGCGCTGGCGGTTGCTGAAGGTCGACTGAGTAATGTGATTGACGTGCAACCCAACGATCGTAACAGTCTGTTCTTCGCGCTGAATACGATGCAGTCACAGCTGCGTCAGGTGGTCGGACAGATCAAAGACGCCAGTGATTCCGTGCGACAAGGCGCGGCGGAAATTGCCAGCGGTAACCTCAATCTGGCATCGCGTACGGAGCAGCAGGCCGCTGCGCTGGAACAAACCGCGGCGAGTATGGAGGAGATCACCGCTACGGTGAAACACAATGCCAACAATGCTCATCAGGCCACGACGCTGACAGAGAATGCCACGAAGATTGCTCAGCGCGGCGAATCGCTGGTCAGTCAGGTGGTTCAGACGATGTCGCAGATTGATGAGAGTGCGAAGAAGATTGGTGATATTACCGCCATGATTAACAGCATCGCTTTCCAGACCAACATTCTGGCGCTGAACGCCGCGGTAGAAGCGGCGCGAGCGGGCGAGCAGGGAAGAGGATTCGCCGTTGTGGCATCGGAAGTTCGCAGCCTGGCACAGCGCAGCGCCAGTGCGGTGAAAGAGATTGCTGCACTGATTGAGGAATCCAGTCAGCGTGTTGAAAGCGGCGTTAAACTGGTGAACGATGCCGGTAAAACCATGCAGGATATGACACACGCCGTCAGCTCGGTACAAAGTATCATCGGTGAGATTGTCACGGCATCGGATGAGCAGGCGAAAGGCATTAGTCAGGTCACGATTGCCGTCAATGAAATGGATGGCGTCACGCAGCAAAACTCCGCGCTGGTACAGCAAATGTCGGCTGCGGCCAGTTCGCTGGAAGATCAGTCCATGTCGTTAGCGCAGGCGATAGAGCATTTTCGTTTGGAACAGCAGCACGTGTCACCTCGTGCGTTGTTAAAATAAAAGTGACACCGTCACTCGGCAGCCTAACGGTTGCCGGGTGACATCTTCAATCCTTCCGTAATTTTTGCTCCACATCCCCCTGAGTTTTCTTCAACATCGCATATGGCATTCGTCACGTTGTGAAAGTTGTATCGAACCTTTAATTAAGGCAAATTAAATCATCATGATATTGTTAAGAAAAAATAACCATGCACTTGAATTACCCCTGTTTGAGAGCGTTCATGGAGATTGTCCGTAGCGGCAGCTTTGAAGTTGCGGCTCGTAAACTCCACGTCACACCGTCTGCTATCAGCCAGCGTATCAAGCAGTTAGAAGATCAGCTTGGTCAGGTACTGATCGTAAGGGGCAATCCGTGTCGGGCAACGCTGACGGGGCAAGCGTTACTTAGACACGCTGAACAGATAGATATGTTGGAGAGTGAGCTTTTCAGCACGCTTGAAATGCCGGCCAGGCAGAGTCTTTCAGTGGCTGTGAATGCGGATTCAATAGACGGATGGTTTCTGGATGCGATGGACGATGCCTGTCACCAATCCAGTATTTTGCTCGATATCCTTGTCGAGGATCAGGAACACTCGGCAACCTTGCTGCGTGAAGGTCGCGTCATGGCAGCGGTCAGCGCTAGCCCGGAACCGATTCAAGGCTGTGGTGTAGAATATTTAGGAACGATGCGTTACCGCGCGTATTGCTCACAGATTTTTGGTCACGTATTCAACTCGGTGATCGTCAGGTAGAATGTTCATCTGTTTTCCTAAATATTTAGAAGAAGAGCCTGATGGCAACGGTTGAGGTAAAATGCCCGTTTTGTGAGCAAACAGA